>CALDHV010000184.1 GCA_937902305.1 uncultured Clostridia bacterium | reverse complement strand
CGGGCTACACCTACACCGTCACATTCTGGCTGTATTCCGCCGATCGGATCACCTTCCGTATGTGGCTTGCCGAGGGCGATGCGACAACACCTTTCTCGAACAACTCTTACAGCAAGGATCGCGAAGGCGGAGTGCACAAGGGCGAGGAAATGAACTCTCTCAATATTGCGGTAGGCAAGTGGACGCAGTATACGATCACCTTTACTTCCACCGTACCGCAGGAGGGCGATTGCCTGCGTCTGGGTCTTGCATATACCAATTTGGATAGATCCATCTACTACATCGACGACATCAGCGTCGATGTGAAGGCACCGTATATCGCTACCCCCGGTCTGTGGGATATGGAGACTATGGAGCTCGGCACCAAGATCGCTCTGAACTCCGACACGAGGGATGCCACAACGGTCTCCGATGAGGCAAACCACTCCGTCGGCGGCAGCAAGTCCTTGCGCATCGATTCGTATGATGGCTCCGGCGATAACCGCACCCAGTTCATCCTGCGCGACGGCAACGGTCAACCGGTCGAGGTATATTCCGGCACCACCTATTACCTCTCCTTCTGGGCGATGACGACGATGACCAGTGACACCACTATGCGTTTCTGGATCGCCGACGGCGACGATACGACGGAGTTCCAGAACAACAATAGACCTGCCAACATCGTCTACCGTCACAACCGTGGCGACGGAGGGCACATCCTCCAGGATAAGATCGGTATGAGTGCTACGCTGACGACCGGCGTGTGGCAACAATTCTGGTGTGTGTGGACGCCGGAGCATGTGGGCGAGGATCTGTCGCCGACGCAGAACGAGGGCGATCCTTCCTACATCCGCATCGGTATCAGCCATACGAATAAAACAAACTCCGCCCACGTCTACTATGTCGATGACTTTACGATGTTCACTGATCTTAATGCCGGTGCGTCCGAACCGGATATTCCTGCGCTCATGAATGACATCACCACCTTCGGTCTGTATACCGGCGGCAAACCCGGCATCCCGACCCCGGGCGCAGGCAGTGCGATCTACACCGTTAATAACATCGAATACTGCGCGATCCGTCCGATAGCGAGCTATAAGACCGCGAGCGCGGCGTGCGACACCATCATCGTCGGCGGCGATGCGCTGAAGATCAAAGAGCGTGGCATCCTGTTCAATAGAAACTATTTGAACATTGACCTGGATAACAAGCTCCTCTCCTCCAGTGTTACCAAAAACTTCGATGCCTGCTGGTCGTATGATCCGGCATCCGGCACTTGTAAGTACAGCCTGTTGATTAAGAACATCAGTGAGACGAACGCCGGTCAGGAGTGGAAGTTCCGTTCGTATATGAAAGTGGATTTCCACGGGACGCAGGTCACGATCTATTCGGGTGTAACGTTCAGTACAGTCAATGCTATCTATAACCAGGCAGTGGCTAACACCGGTAGGACCATCGGCTGGTTCAACTAATGATCACACGATCCTACGGCAACGGAACGGTCAAGACCGTTCTCTACGGTATTGCGCCGTGAGCCGGTCGTAGGGGACGATGCCCACATCGTCCCAAGGATCATCCCCCCCATAGGGGGCAAGCACCACTTTTGGTCATCGTCCCGGGTGGGCGGCAACGCCCGCCCGGGCGACGGATAAACATTCGCAAGACTTTGCTGAAAAACCGCCTGTTTGTCGTTTACCGCCGACAGCGGGTGGCGAACGCAGACCCACGCGAACGCGCAGGGCTGTGCGGCACGCCTCGGCAGAAAGGGGGCGTGGCGAGGTGGCAGAAACACCCCGCACCGTACAGCGGCGGAAAAGCGCCCGTCATTCTGCTACGGCAGAAGCAGGGCGCGGCGAGGTGGCAGAAACACCTCGCACCGCATTTCCGGCGTGACCGCGTGCAAGGCGGTCGGTTTTCGGCAAGCTGAACGGATATTTTATCCGTTTGATATTCTGTTGGCACATAACAGCATTTGCCATTCCGACAGGACCCATTTTTCCCCGCGAGGAAAGTTCTCACGTCGCCGTTTTTCGGCGGCTCGGTCGCATCCGATCCCTTTTTACATTTCGCGCGTATCAAAATCTGATTAAAATGTTGACGAGTGTAATAACCGCAGGGGGAGACGAGCGAACGCACCGCAGGAGAGCGCACACGGCGTGGCAAAAAGCGTTATATGACAGCAAAATCACCCCATGAAGCGGATGCTTCAAGTCGAACATTAACTCTTAAAGGAGGAAAAACCATAATGAAAGTTCATTCTTATGCAAAGAAAGCGCTTGCTATCGTAGCTTCGATGGCAATGTTGCTGTCCTGCATGGTCTTCTCCGGTATGTTCATCAGCGCGGACGCGACTTCCATGACCGCCGACTATGACACGGCCATCAGCAACTATAAAGCTACCGGTGGCTCCGACAACTCCGGCTCGGCGTATGCGTCCGTCAACAACGGCGCACAGGCGATCCAGGTCATCGACGGCGAGGCAAACCTCGGACGCAACGCGTCCGCCGGTTATATGGAGCTGTCGTTTGCCGGCGAAGGAGCCGCTCCGGCATCCTTCCGCATCTTCGGCAACTCCAGCACCCTGCCGAGCAACAAGGGCGAGGTGGGCAAATGGTATTTGGTCGATTTCTGGTATCAGGTACAGAAGATGACCGCTCCCGGCGCGCTGTATGTTGCATACGGCTCTGCCCGGCACGATCAGACCTCCCCTGATGATCAGGTCTTCCAATCCAGCGCGAACGGCGCTTGCAACCCCAATATCATCATTGCCCGTTCCTATGGCAAGGTCGATCTCGCGGCGACTGAGACCGCGGGTGACTGGGCAGAGTACAAGTGCCTTGTGTACGCCAGCGTTGTTCAGGGCTTCCATGTTTCCCTGATCGTCAACGGCACGCGTACCAACAGCAAGGTTCTTGTCGATGACATGTCTGTCACCGAGGTTGACCCGGCGACGTATGCCCGCGAGCTGTTCACCAACGATTTCGCGAGCGAGACGTACGAGAACGCAAACAGCGGTTCCGGCACCGGCAAATGGAAAAATACCACCGGTGCGACCGATAACTCCTGGTTTACCGGGGCTTATCAGACCTACGTCACCAACACCGCCAGCAAAACGGATGACGGAACCGGTGCGATGGAGTACAAGTACGAAAAGAACTTCACCAAAGAGGAAGGCGTTTGGGTCACAGCATTCCGTCTGTTCGGTAAGGTTGGTACTTATGATAGCCATAAGGACACGGCAAACTGGACGTCCGGCTGGCAGTCGAACTATAAGTTCAACCAGAACACCTACTATCGTCTGAGCTTCTCCTACAAGGCGGTCAACGCTCCTTGTGATGCGAAGCTGGCGGTTGCGACCGGCTCCTATAACCTGAGCGGTGGCTTCAATGAGGCGAGCTTCACAAAGCCGAGCACTTCTCCCGCTCGTACCGGCGCGGTCGGTTATGTCGCGATCCCGGCGAGCGAGACCGAGGGCGAATGGAAGACTGCCGAGATCGTATTTAAGCCGACGACCGCCAGCAACCAGAACGGTCTGGTGCTCGGCTTGATCCCCGGGGACATCGCCTGCAACGGCTTGAATGTTCTTGTGGACGACATCAAGGTCGAATGGCTCGATCCGCTGATGGTTACCGAGGTCAAGACTGCTGCGAACTATGAGGGTGGCGCTGACAAGACCATCGTCGTTGGTAAGGGCGCCGCTATGCCCACTCTGCCGGCTCCGGCGGCTCGTGAGGGCTATGAGTTCGTGAAGTACACGCAGGATGTTGCGGGTAACATCAAAATGAACAGCACTGTCTGGGGTCCCACCGTTGCTTATGCGCAGTGGAATCAGATCGCGTACGGCGCGACGGTCAACTTTGTTGTCCCCGAGCACGCGACGATTGAAAAGACCTCCGCCGGCGTCGATGTCGGCGAGCCGATCCCGTTCCCGCAGGTCACCTGTGGCTTCGGCTATATGCCGGACGGCTGGTGGACTGCCGCTGAGGGCGGCGAGGCTGCCCCCGAGAATGCTGTCGAGGGCGAAAACACCTACTATCTGCACCTCAAACCGGCTGTTCAGGACTTCGAGGGCATTGATGTCAGTGCTCTGGAGGGCAACGGCTCCGCGAAGAACCTGTCCACCGAGATCAAGCACGGTGGCGAGCAGGCGGCGGCATGGAAGATGAACCAGGACTACCGCGCCAATAGCACCTATGCCCGCTATGTTGTCAACTACGGCGGCAGCAGAGTCACCGTTCCCGCCGGCACCGGCTATAAGGTCACGATGTGGATCTATTCCCCGATCGCCGAGACCTTCTATCCGCAGGTCGGCTCCGCCGGTGATGTGACCAGAGTGTATCTGGGCGACACGACCACCATCATGGATGCCGATGGTAACTTTGTCATGCAGGAGGACGCCGAGAATCCGGTCGGCTTTGATCTGCCCGCCAACACCTGGACCAAGATCACCTTCACCTCCGGCATCGTCACCGCCGGCAAGTATCTGACCATCGGCGGCGGCTTCGCGAGCAAGTATGACGGTCTGACCCCCGATGAGATCGCGGCGATCTCGGACGATCAGAAGTCTCACGACGCGAAGTACAACATCGAGCACAAGGAGCTCCAGTATGTCTATGTCGATGATATTACCCTCGAGGAGTATCATCCCTATATCCCGGACGACAAGGTTCTCGATTTCGAGGCGATCGAGCTCGGCACCGAGCTGGATCTTAACACCACCGATGTCGAGAAGGCTGTCGTTTCCAACGAAGCGAACCACACCTACGGTGATGTTTGCGAGAAGTCGCTGAAGGTCACCGGCAGAGATGGCGGCGGCGACGGTCGTACTCAGTTCGTCCTCACCGACAACCTGGGCAACAAGATCGCCACCAAGGCGAACTACACCTATTCCGTCAGCGTGTGGGTGTATTCCGAGGATACCAACACCTTCCGTATGTGGCTCGCCGAGGGCGATGACAAGACGGTGTTCCAGCAGGGCGCGATCACCTATCGTCACAACCGTGACGGCAGCGCACACATCGCGCAGACTACGAACCTTACGCTGACGACCGGCGAGTGGACGAAGTTCACGCTGTCGTTCAAGTCTACCGCTCCGGCGGAGGGCGATGTCCTGCGCCTCGGTGTCTCCGAGACGACCGGCAAAAATAGCTACACCTACTACCTCGACGACATCACCGTCGATATGGCTCCTTCCTGCCCCGCTGTCACCGACGTGGCTGTAAATAATGTTTCCTACACGTCCGCACGCGTAAGCTGGAACTATATCCATGGCATCGTTGACGAGATCCCCGACGACTACACCCTCGTAGTTAAAGAGGACGGCACTGTGGTTAACACCATCTCCAACGCCGTTTCTCCCGTACAGCTCTCCGGCCTCAACCACGGCACTGCCTACACTGTTGTTATCTCCTCCTCCTGCTCCGGCACCGAGGGCGGCGCTGACAGTGTAACATTCTCTACTACCTCACTGCCTTGCGTACGCGGTGACTACGACACCGTTACCATTACCGGCACCACTGCCGCTACCGATTACCACGCACCTGTAAGCAACTACTACAGATACACCTATACTCAGCAGCTCATTCTCGCTAGCGAAGTCGACACCTTCACCTCTTTCGCAGGTATCGCTTTCGACTACGGATATACCAGCCCGACGACTTCAAAGACCAACGTCACCATCTACATGGGCAACACCACCAACAACACTCTGAGCACCTCTGCTCCTGTGCCTTTCAGTGCCCTCACTCCCGTCTACACTGGTCCTCTGAACTGCCAGCAGGGTTGGAACTACTTCATGTTCGGCAACGCCTTCGTCTCCAACGGCAGCAACGTGGTTATCGCTGTTGACGACAACTCGAACGCCTACGATGGCTCCTCTTACGTATGGAATGGACATAGCGCCCCCAACATGGCTATGTACTACAACAGCGACAGCGAGAACCCCGATCCCGCCAATCCTCCTTCGATGACTATGCTCTCCTTCCGTCCCAACATGAAGCTTATCGCTGGCTCCTGCCTCGAATATGCTAGCTGCCTCGCTCCCACTGTTGTCCTCGACAGCATGGAAGCTAC
>CALDHV010000183.1 GCA_937902305.1 uncultured Clostridia bacterium | reverse complement strand
AGAGTGTGGCTATTGCGTAAAGGCTGGGGATATGGAAGGATTTAAAACGGCAATTTTATCATTTGCAAAGGATAGAAATGCCCATAAAACCATGTCTGAAAATGCCCTATTTAAACTGTTTTGCGTTACTTTCATGGCTCTATTATAGCTTTTCGTTGCACTTTGTTGCAAAAATTTTCTTGCCTTATGGAAAAACCCACTTTATCATTTACATGTTCGTATGACTTTGCAGATTTAATCCTGCAAAAAGGAGATAACAATGAAAAAAGCATTTGTTACCGGGTCATCAAAAGGCATCGGCAAAGCCATTGCCCTCCGTCTTGCTGCGGACGGATATGACGTCATTATCCATTGCGCTCATGACGAGGAAAAGGCAAAGTCGGTCGTGCGAGAAATTGAAAAAAACGGCAAAAGCGCTCGCTATGTCATTTCTGATTTCTGCGATCCGAAAGCCGTCGAGACGATGCTGGACGACGTAAAGGATGTCGATGTTTTGATCCTTAATGCATCGGTACAGTATCGCAAACCGTGGGAGAAAATAACGCTCCGGGAGTGCTATGACCAAATCAACAGTAATTTTGTATCCTCGCTGATGCTGATACAGGCGGCGGTGCCGTATATGCGGAAGAAGCATTGGGGCAGGATCGTTACGGTCGGCTCGGTGCAGGAAACGAAGCCGCACCCGGATATGCTGATCTATTCAGCCTCCAAAGCTGCACAAACCAATATGGTACAGTCGTTATCCTTGCAGCTCGCAAAGGACGGAATTACGGTAAACAATATAGCTCCCGGCGTTATATACACCGATCGCAACTATGAAGCCCTATCCGACCCCGTATATGCGCAGAAAGTAAAAGATTCCATACCGGTAGGCTACTACGGAGAGCCCGATGATTGCTCGGGAATGATAAGCCTTTTGTGCTCGGAGAGCGGCAGATATATCACCGGTCAAAGCATTTACATCGACGGCGGCAAAAGCGTACAGTAAAGAAAGATTTTATAAAAATAAGACTTCATTGTGAAGTCTTATTTTTTATCTTCTCTTATTCAGTTGTATCAAATCATCGCGGGTGAAACGGTATACGCGGTCGCAAAAGCGGCAGGTGACTTCGGTCATCCCGGTTTCATCCGGCAAAGAAAGCAGTTCTTTTTCACTCATCGACAGAAACGCCCGTTCCACCTTTTGCCGTGAGCAGGCACAGCGATACTCCGGCGAATAGGAGTCGAGGATATCGAACTCCATACCGTCCAGTGCCTTCTGTACGATCTGCTCCGGTGTCATCCCGGCGGCAAGCATCGTCGTGACCGGCTCCAACCGGCTGACATTTTCCTCGACGCGGGTAATGATCTCCTCCGGGCAAAACGGCAATAGCTGTAACAGCAAGCCGCCTGCGACCTGCACCGACAGATCGGGATTGACCAGCACGCCAAGCGCGCAAACGGTCGGGGTCTGCTCGCTGGTCGCATAGTAGCTCGTGATGTCCTCGGCGATCTCACCGGAAACGAGCGGCACACATCCCGCGTAGGGCTGTGCCTCGCCGGTATCGCGCAGGACATATAGCTGTCCATCCGTGCCCAATGCCCCGCTGACATCCAGCTTGCCATTCGGCTTCGGCGGGATCTCCACGATGGGATTTTGCACATAGCCGCGCACATTACCCTGACTATCCGTGACCGCCATCACCGTTCCGGCAGGGCCGCCGCCGTTGATCTTCAGCGTCAGCGTGTCCTGCTCGCTTTTGAGCATAACGCCCATCATGGATGCGGCAGTCAGCAACCGTCCGAGCGCCGCCGTTGTGACCGCCGAGGTCTTGTGTATCTTCTCCGCGCGGTCAACAATATCCTTTGCATCCAAAAACATTGCCATCACGGTCGCATCCCGCGTCAGGCACCGTATCAATTTTCCCATACCGTCATTCCCATCCATTTTGCTGATAGATCGCGCGATTTCGCGTGACAAAAACCCATCGGTCAGCATCCTCTGTCGGCGCATCCTCGCTCAATTCTCCGTATACTCTGAGCAGATCGAAGCCCGCGTCGCGGAGCAGGCGTTTCCACGTAGACATCGTATAGGCGCGTTCACGCACCCACTCGGTCTCGCGGATATAACCGTCACCGTTTTCGACAAAAAAATCGATCTGCATATCCACGCCGCACCGCGACGGAACATACTGGTTACGCCAAACGCAGTAAAGTCCCGACTGTTCCAGCACAAAGGTGTTGTTTGCCAGCGTCACGCGATGCTTGCGCGGCGTATTGGCATCAAAAATCAGCAAGCCGTCCGGACGGATAAACAAACCGAGCCGTCGCAACACCTCAGCGACCTCGACGGTGGAGCCTAAATGATTGAAGCTGTCCAGCATACACACCGCCGCATCGACCGTGCCGTAGAGATCGAGTTGACGCATATCCTGGCACAACAGAAGCGGCTGGTTATCAAAATATGCGGCTTTTTCCCGTGCAACGGACAGCATTTCCGACGAGCTGTCCACACCAATCATATCGTATCCGCGCTGCAGCATCTGCACGATCAAGCTACCGGAGCCGCAAGCAAGATCAAGCACTTGATGTGTGTTTTTTCCGTGACGGTCAAACAGCATCACCAGATGATCCGCCCGGGCGGCGTAGTCCACATCGGCAGTCAGAGCGTCGTAATACGACGCAAATACCTCATATCCGCTCATATTATGCCAGCGTCAGCTTGTGGTATACCTTCTTGCCCTTACGCAGGATGGCAGTACCGTCGGTAAAATCAGCCGCCGTCACCGTATAGTTGAAATCGGTCATTTTATTATCATTGAGCATCACACCGCCCTGCTGAATAAGCCGGCGCGCCTCGCCACGGGAGGCGGCAAGACCAATATCAGCCATCAACTCCGGCAGAGTGATCCCCTGTGCGATGCGATCCGCCGTCATAGCTGTGGTCGGCATATTATCGGTATCTCCACCGCCGGCAAACAGCGCCCGCGCTCCCTGCTGTGCCTTTTCCGCTTCCTCCTCGCCATGCACGAGCTTAGTCAGCTCATACGCCAATATCTCCTTGGCGGTATTGAGTTGGCTTCCCTCCCAATGATCCATTTCGTCGATCTGCTCAAGCGGCAGGAAGGTCAGCATACGCAGACATTTCAGCACATCCTGATCACCGACGTTGCGCCAATACTGGTAAAAATCAAACGGTGTGGTCTTATTCGGATCAAGCCATACCGCACCGTTGGCGGTCTTCCCCATTTTCTTGCCTTCAGAGTTGAGCAACAGCGTAATGGTCATCGCATAGGCATCCTTGCCCAGCTTTTTACGGATAAGCTCGGTGCCGCCAAGCATATTGCTCCATTGATCATCACCGCCGAACTGCATATTGCACCCATATTTCTGGAAGAGATGGTAGAAATCATAGGACTGCATAATCATATAGTTAAACTCAAGGAAAGATAGCCCCTTTTCCATCCTTTGCTTATAGCACTCTGCACGGAGCATATTATTGACCGAGAAGCACGCGCCAACCTCCCGCAGAACATCAATATAGTTGAGCTTGAGAAGCCAGTCGGCATTATTGACCATCATCGCCTTGCCCTCGCCGAATTCGATGAAACGCTCCATCTGCTTTTTGAAGCAGGCGCAATTGTGCTCAATGATCTCGGGGGTCATCATCGAGCGCATATCCGTTCTGCCGGACGGATCGCCGATATATCCGGTGCCGCCGCCGATCAGCGCAACCGGGCGATTGCCCGCCATT
>CALDHV010000182.1 GCA_937902305.1 uncultured Clostridia bacterium | reverse complement strand
AATGAACACCGTTCATTAAATATCCGTAACACTCTCTTTACTCTCGTAGACCAGGGTGTAATTCCTATCATCAACGAAAACGATACCGTTTCCACCGATGAGCTGGGGATCGGGGACAACGACACCTTGAGCGCGATCGTAGCATCCAATGCAAAAGCTGACCTTTTGGTGCTTCTGTCGGATATTGATGGGCTATATACCGCCGATCCCCGCACCGATCCTAATGCTCGGTTGATACCGGTGATCGCGGAGATCACCTCGGAGATCGAGGCAATGACCGGCGGCGCAGGCAGTAAGCTCGGCACCGGCGGGATGCAGACCAAGCTTTCTGCCGCCCGCATATCGACTGCGGCGGGTATTCCGATGGTGATCGCCAATGGAGAGAACCCGGAGATACTGTATGATATTGCCGACGGAAAAACGGTAGGGACGCGGTTTACTGTTGCCGGAAAGGAATAAGGAATGAGAACAACACAAGAGATTTTGCATACGGCAAAGGCGGCCATCCCGCAAATGATTGGCGTGACAGAGCAGCAGAAAAACGACGCACTGAAGGCAATGGCGGATGCGATGCTCACGCACCGGGACGAGATACTGGCGGCAAACGCCGCCGATGTGTCGGCATCGAATGGGACGATGCGCCCGGTGATGCTCGACAGATTACGGCTGGATGATAAGCGCCTTGCCGGAATGGCGCAGGGCATCCGCGAGGTCGCGGCTTTGCCCGATCCGGTCGGGCGGACGCTGGACAGCCACCGCCATCCAAACGGGATGCTCATTGAAAAGGTCGCCGTGCCGCTCGGTGTGGTCGGCATCATATATGAGAGCCGCCCGAATGTGACAGCGGATGCGGCGGCATTGGCGATCAAGAGCGGCAACGTTTGTGTCCTGCGGGGTGGAAAAGAGGCGTTTCGCTCGGCATCGGCTATCGTATCGGCGTTGCGTGACGGCTTGCAGACGGCGGGCATCACGCCGGATGCGATCAATCTGATCGAGGACACGACCCGTGAAAGCGCACGTGAGATGATGACCGCCGATGGCTTAATTGATATCGGATAAATATGTCGATATGCTGATACCGCGCGGCGGAGCGGGTCTTATTCGCGCTTGCATCGAAAACGCAACGGTGCCCTGCATACAGACCGGCACCGGGATATGCCACATTTATGTGGATAAGGATGCTGATATGGATAAGGCGCTCGACATCCTTGAAAATGCCAAAATGAGCCGACCGTCGGTCTGCAATGCCGCCGAGGTTTGTCTTGTGCATCGGGATATTGCCGCACGGTTTTTACCGCGGTTAAAGGCGAGGCTGACCGATCCCGCACGGCATCCGTATCCCGCCGAGTTACGGCTGGATGCGGCGGCATCCGCCATCATCGACGGTACACCGGCAGGAGAGACGGATTTCGATACCGAGTTTTTGGATTATATTCTGGCGATCAAAACGGTCGATGGGGTAGAGGAGGCGGTCGCTCATATCGCCGCCCACTCGACCCACCACAGCGAGGCGATCATCACCGAAAACAAGCCGGTCGCGGCTCGTTTTGCACAGGCGGTGGACAGTGCGGCGGTTTATATCAACGCATCGACCCGTTTTACCGACGGCGGTGAGTTCGGGCTTGGCTGTGAAATGGGTATATCCACGCAAAAGCTACACGCACGCGGCCCGATGGGGCTGGCAGAACTGACGACCTACAAGTACATTATATCCGGCAACGGACAAACGAGAGGATGAGGTAAATATGAAAATCGGTTTTATCGGTACGGGCAATATGGGCGGTGCTCTGGCGATCGCGGTCAGCAAGTCGGTCGGCGGGGAGGAGATCTATCTTTCCGATCCCTGCACAGACAAGGTGACCGCACTTGCTAAGCAGATCGGCGCGACGGTAACGGATAATGAAAAAATTGTGGCGATCTGCGATATGATCTTCCTCGGTGTTAAGCCGCAAATGCTCAAGGATCTGCTGTTATCTATGAAATATGCGCTTCGCAACCGGCGGAATAATCGCCCGATTTTGGTCAGCATGGCGGTGGGCTTTCCCACCAAGAGCATCTTGCAGATCCTCGGCGATCCGCTTCCGCTGATCCGCATTATGCCGAATATGCCGGTCGCGGTCGGGGAGGGGATGATCCTCTATTGCGGTGCCGGAGAGATCGGAGAAGGCGGGATCACCGCTTATAATAAAGACAGCGCCACGGGTAAGGCGCTGATTTCCGACGATACCCAGATGTCACTGTTTACCGCGGCGGGACTGCTGCTTTACAGGGAAAGGCGCAGCCTCCGGATGCGCGCTGAAGAAGCGATGGAGCGCTTCGCGCGCGACTTCGAGTTCGCGTCGGGCGGAATGGCACACGTGAATCTCGGGATGCGTCTGGCGCAACACCACAAAATCCTCTGCCGTCCCCTCCCCCAAC
>CALDHV010000181.1 GCA_937902305.1 uncultured Clostridia bacterium | reverse complement strand
AAGTGCGCCGGTCCGCCAAGCGCCGTCGTACGGTGAACGCCGCCTTCCGGGACGGAAAGGCAATCATTTCGATTCCGGGCCACTTCACGAAGGCCCAGGAAGCGGAATGGGTCTCTCGCATGGTGATGCGCCTGGAGCAGCGCACAGCTCCGGCACGGCTGCCCGACCCAAAGGACCGTGCCGGCGAACTTGAAGGGGCTCGCGGTGGAGACCAGGACCAGGGGGCCATCCGCGGGGGCGGCGCCGAGCGCCGCGTAGCCCACGGCCGTGTGCGGATCGGCGAGGTAGCCCTTGCGCCAGAGCGCGGCGATCGCGGCGGCGAGCGTTTCTTTGATGGGCGCGTCGCCTGCCTGTGCGCGATAGCCGCGCTTGTGCAAGCCCTCTCCGCTGGTATCCAGCAGCATCGTCACCTCGTCGTGACGAATGGTGAACTGCACCTGGCATTTAGCGCCTGTCTCATTGAGAAAGCGCGTGTCATACGCCGCGCGCAGGCGCTCGACGATCGCCTTTTTGGTGATCGACTGGCAATCGGGAACGCTATGTAACTGCGAATCGAGCGACCAGCCCTTGACCGGGAAAGCATCCGCCTTACCGATAAACCGCTCCCACGGGAGCGCGCGCACACCCTGAAACAGCTCCTCAAAGCTCCGGGCACGAAACCGCCCCAACAGCAGTTGGATGCGTTCGGCATACCGCGAGCAGAGATTGGCACGCGCCAGCATCTCCGGCGCGCCGGAGAACAGCACCCGCCCGTTTTCCGGCATCACCTTGTCCGCTCCGAGGCGACGAAGCTCATCCCCCAAAATGCCCTCGATGCCGAACAGACACGGGGCACAGAAATCCCATTGTTCCGCCATAAGCTTTACCTTTCCTTGACTTTACAACACACGGGTAGCGTGCCGGGTCACATGGCACCCGACATTGACCGCCAGCGGCAGACCCGCGATGTGGGTCGGCGCCGTTTCGATATTCACCGCAAGCGCCGTCGTTTTTCCGCCGAAGCCCTGCGGGCCGATTCCCTCGCGGTTGACCGCGTCCAGAATATCCCGCTCCAGATCGGCGTAATACGGATCGGGGTGAGGCTGTGCGACAGGGCGGCAGAGCGCCTTTTTGGCAAGATACGCCACCTGCTCGAAATCGCCGCCGAGACCGATACCCAGCACCAGCGGCGGGCAGGGATTGCCTCCCGCCTCGCGGACGGTCTCGCACACCTTGTCCACCACGGTCTGCCGATCCGCCGCCGGGGTCAGCATATACACCCGGCTCATATTTTCACTGCCGAAGCCCTTGGGCGCGACCGTGATCTCGCACCGGTCTCCCTCCACCAGCTCGGTGTGCAATACCGCCGGCGTATTGTCGCCGGTATTGCCCCGTCGCAGAGGATCCGCCACCACCGAGCAACGCAGGAAACCGTCGCGGTAGCCTGCCGCAACGCCGTCATCCACCGCCTGCCGCAGAGTACCGCCGGTCAGATGTACCTCCTGCCCGAGACGGACAAAAACCACCGCCATACCGGTATCCTGGCACAGCGGCAGACCGGTCTGCGCCGCCGCATCCATATTGGCACACAAGTCCCGCATCACGCCCGCAGGCAATGTCTCGGTCTCCTGCGCGGCGCAGGCGCGGACGCGGCAGGCAAGATCCTCCGGCAAGCAGCGGTTGGCGTCCATACAGAGCTGACGCACCGCCTCGGTAATCTCGTCGACCGACAACTGACGCATACGCGTGCCTCCTTCACAAAAAAAGAGGAAGCAAGTTTTCTTTGTAGTCAAAGAAAAAGTGTTCCTCTGAAAAATGTCGGAAAATGCCTGTTCTTATCCCTGTCCGCCGCCATTGCCGCCACGGGGCGTTTTACGGGAAAAGCCGCCGTGTTTATTGTCCAATGACCGCTTGAGATCGGAAATCTTTTCGTCGCTGGTCGCCTTGAAACGGGACATCATATCCTCAAAGCTACCGCTGTGAGCGGAGCTTGCCGACCAGTCCACCTCATCCGGACGCCCCGAAAAAGCCTGACGGCGTGGCGCGGCGGTACGCGGAGCGGACGGCAACGCCTTTTTCATAGACAGACTGATCTTGCCGTCCTCGCTGATAGCCAGAACCTTGACCTTGACCTCCTGCCCCTCGGAGACAAAATCCCGTATTTCCTTCACATAGGTCGGCGCAACCTCGGAAATATGTACCATCCCCGTTTTTTTATCCGGGAGCTCCACAAATGCGCCGAACTTGGTAATGCCGGTGATCTTGCCGTCCAGAATGGCTCCAACCTCTACTTGCATTGATTTCCGTCTTCCTCCGTTTTAATTCGCAAATTGATAAACCTGATCGCTGGAATACACGTATCCCGCCTCACGCAGGCGTTCTTTCATATATTCCGCGTAGTTTTCGCTCTTTTCACGCAGATCCTCATTGTACAGCTCCGCCATCGCGATCTGGTCGTTGATGTCCCGAAGCTGATTTTGCTTTTCGGAAATCTGCTGGTGCATTTGCACCGCCTTGACGACGGCAAACAACACCACAGCCGCCAGCACAATACGCACCGGGATCATCAACGCGTTTTTCCCGGCAGGTCGGGTCTTGCGTTTCATACCGTCGCCCTCCTAACTTACATAAAATTACATTTTCTATTTTACTGGCTGTATAGTAATAAATCAAGTGTTTTTTTCAAAAAAATCACGGTTTTTTGCGGTTTTTTCGCTTTTTGGGCGGTTTTTTTGCCGATCTGTCCGCCATCCCCGCCACTTATGCAGAAAAAGCCGGGCAAGTGGTCTGCCCACCGCCAGCCTTTGCACGACAAATCCCGCCCCGATGCCGACAAATAAAAGCGGGCGCATCCGTCCGTCCATCATGGCAAGCGATACAAAAAACGTCACCAAGCCCGCCGTCGGGCCGAACAGTGCATCCCACAAAAACCGTTGCCACGGTTTACGCCCGAACAGCCCGCGCAAAACGGCAAAGCCGTCGTACAGCACCCCGAGAAACAGACCCAAGCCGCCGCTCTGCAACAGCAAAATGAGCTGTTGCCGCCCCGTCCAGCCCACCGGCAACCCTCCTTATCGGAGCAATCTGCCGAAGAAGCCGCCGCGGGTGGGCGTTTTGCTGTATTCCAGCCCGTCCACCGTACCCTCGATGACCGCCGCCCCGGTTTCCAGCGTAAGGCAGGACAGATGCAGTCCGCTCCCCACGATGCGCAACCGCCCCGCCGTGGTGGTGAGCGTCACCCCGTTTTCGTCGAAGGTGCCCACATCGGTCACGCCGGACAGCTCCAGATGCGACCTGTCCCGCAAGGTCAGTTGGTGTGGCATCCGCTCCGCCGCTGTTTCTTTCTGTACTCGTTCCATATGACATCATCTCCCGCCACAAATATATGCGGAAGAAGGTGAAATCTTGCCTTTTCGGGTAGCAAAAGACCGTTTTCGTCCCGGTCGGAGCGAAAGCGGTCTTGATTTATGTGTAAAGTTACACCACTTTACGGCATTAGACGATACAGCAACGCCGCATCGTTTTTGGCGATGGTCTCCTGCACCGACACGACCTCGGCTCGCAACTGCCGTGCCCCCATCGTGATGGTGATGACATCGCCCTCTTTGATCTCATACGCCGCCTTGGCGGGCTTGTCGTTGACCAGCACCTTGCCGGCGTCGCACGCCTCGTTGGCGACGGTGCGGCGCTTGATGAGCCGCGATACTTTCAAGTACTTATCCAAACGCATTATATCATCCCTCTTGCTTAAAAGAATGTGGCGACCTCTTTTTCGGGTGCCTCCGCCTTTTCGACCGAAACGGCGGTCAGCACCGGGCCGACCCGCCCGTAGCAGGGGTGGGTGCGCACCGCGATCTTCGCCGTCAGCAATACCCAGTCGCGGTTTTGCAGAGTCTCCGCTCCCAGCCACTCGCAGACAAGCCCGGCAAAGCGAATATCCGCCTCACAGCAGGTCATCAGCGGTCTGCCGATGAGGAAGCTCCCCTGCGGGATAGTCTTATCCCGCACGACCTGCCCGAGAAAGGACACCGTTTTCCCGTCGTAGCTGTTGAGGTTATCCGACAGGTCGCGGTACCACAGCGCATAATCCCGCTCCCCGACCGCGACGACCGGCGCGTTCACATCGAACGGCAACGGGTCTTCGATGTCATCATATTCCACGTCATCCCCGCCGTGGTCATAGGCAATATCCGCCCGACGGCTGGTCGCCCGGACGATCTTGTGAAGCGGCATTTTGTCCTGCTCCTTCGGCATCCGGTTGAAAACCACCAGCTCGGGGGTATTGAGCTTGTCCACGACAAGATTGCGCATATTGGCGTTATACGCCACGAAGGTGTTCGCGTCGGCAAACATCATCTCCTGATAGATCACCCAGTTTTTCGGGATGGCGTCGAAGAGCGTCTGCATCATCCACATACCGTTGTATTCTATCATCACCCGTTGGGCGCGATATTTCTTCTGCAGCTCGGTCAGATGCTCCGCCGTCAGCTCCTCCGGCTCGTTGATGGTGACAAGGGATACCCCTTTACCCGGGACGCGGGACAGATCGTACTCGACCTCGCCCTCCTCGCACACCAATATCAGCGTACGCTCGCCCTTGTTGAAGCGTTTGTCCTCCAGCGTGCCCTGAATGAAGCTGGTTTTACCGGCATCCAGAAAGCCGGTGAAAAGATATACCGGGATCTCCATATCTGCCCGTCCTTTCTCAATCCTCGTCGGCGACATACGGCACGCGGAACAGCGCCGCCAACGCCGGCTTATTGATGCCGGAGCCGATCACGCACAGTCTGCCGATGACATCGGCGGAACCGGTACGCACATCCGGCGCACCCGGTACGTAGTCGTAGTGGATCCATTGCCCGTCGGCGCCCGCGACGATGCCCTTGGCACGCAGTACCGTGCCGAACCGCGCGGCATCGTCCAGCCGACCCAGCGCGTCCGCGATCTCCGCGACGGAATATTTGCCTGCCGTCTCCGCGCCCCAGCTGGTGAATATCTCATCGGCGTGATGATGGTGATGATGTCCATCGTGGTGGTGATGGTGATGATGCTCGCACTCGTCGTCGTCATCATCGTGGTGATGGTGGTGGTGCTCACATTCGTCATCGTCGTCATCATCGTGGTGATGGTGGTGGTGCTCACACTCGTCATCGTCGTCATCATCGTGGTGATGGTGGTGGTGCTCACATTCGTCATCGTCATCATCGTGGTGATGGTGCCCGCAGACCGGGCAGATATCCTCCTCCTCGGCAAGGTGACGAAGCTCCGCCTCCAGCGTGTTTTTCTTTTCCATCGCCTCCAGGATCTGCTTGCCGGTGAGCTGATCCCACGGCGTGGTGATGACCGTCGCGGTGGCGTTATGCTCCCGCAACAGCGCCACACACGCCGCCAGCTTTGCCTCATCCATCCCGTCGGTGCGGCTGAGCACCACCGAATTGGCATAGGCGATCTGGTCGTTATAAAACTCGCCGAAGTTCTTCATATAGATCTTGCACTTGGTCGCGTCGGCAACGGTTGTAAAGCTGTTTAGCTTTACAGTATCGGACGTGACCTTCTGCACCGCGCGGATCACATCGCTGAGCTTGCCGACGACGGACGGCTCAATGAGGATACGGTCGGGGGCATATTCGGTCAGCACCTTGCCCAGAGCCTCGGTGAAATCGCCCACCAGACTGCAACAAATGCACCCGGAGTTCATCTCGGTGATCTCGATGCCCGCCTCTTTCAGAAAACCGCCGTCGATGCCGATCTCACCGAACTCATTTTCGATCAGCACCAGCTTTTCGCCGGCATACGCCTCAGCGATCAGCTTTTTAATGAGGGTCGTTTTCCCCGCTCCGAGAAAGCCGGAAAACACATCTATCTTTGTCATACGCATTTCATCTCTTTCCGCATTTTGACGGGTTGTCCCGTTTTTTCTATTGTACCACGCCCGCGCAACAATTTCAACAGTGATTTCAGCATTGGGCGCGGCAAGACAGGGATATTGCAGCCGAAAGACAATCTTTTTGTGCGAAACTTTGTTAAAAGCCGCAGGCATACGTCAGTATGTCCTGCGGCTTTTGCCGCGTTTCACAGCAAAAAGCTTTGTCTTTCGGTGCGTAGCAGTTTTGCAACGATCATTTTTTGTTTAGACAAAGAAGAAACAGGCGGCAATCCTGTCGGATTACCGCCTGTTTTGATGCCGTATAAACGGAAAAGGATGTTGCAAAACCTACAAGCTTCCTATCTTGCCTCGCCCTTTGCGGGGTACTTTTGCACAAATCGGCGTGGAGGGTGTTGACCGTTTTCGGCAAAGTGCCGTTTTTGACAAAAAAAGGCTTTTTTCGCAGATTTATGATTGCTTTTTGCGGTCGTCGGGTGGTACAATAGATAAGGTTAAAAACTTATCAAGGATCGTTTCGGGGGTTTTCCGGAGGAAAAGAAAAAGAGGTTCTTATGGCTATTGATCTACACTGTCACACAAAAATATCCGACGGCTCTATGGGCATCGACGAGTTGATCGCCACCGCCAAGCGGCGCGGTGTGACGACACTGGCGATCACCGACCACGACGCGCTGGCAGGTGCGGCGCGCGCCGTCGTCATCGGCAAGCGGCAGGGCATCGACGTCCTGCCCGGTGCGGAGTTTTCCGCCTGGGACAGCGAAAGGGAAACGAAGGTACATATTCTCGCCTATCTTTGTGATACCCCCGACCGCCTGGAGGGGCTTTGCCACCGGATGGCTGTCCGCCGGCGGGAGGCGGCGCTCAAGATGCTGCAAAAGGTACTGCGCTACTATCCCATCGTGCCGGAATCCGTCACCCGCCATGCCGCCGGAAGCACCGCGATATTCAAGCAACACATCATGCACGCGCTGATGGACGCGGGCTATGCCGATGCGATCTTCGGCGAAACCTATCATAAGCTGTTTAATGCTCACGACGGACTGGCGTTTGAAACGGTTGTATATCCCGATGTGCGCACCGTGACCGACAGCATCCGCGATGCCGGCGGGCTGGTGGTCATCGCTCACCCCGCCGCCTATCATAACGAGGAACTGATCGCCGAGCTGGCAGAGGAAAACCGGCTGGACGGCGTGGAGGTCTGGCATCCTCGCCAGAATGAAAATCAGGTTGTCTATCTGACCGATTTTGCCGATGCGCACGGTCTGCTCAAGACCGGCGGAACGGATTTCCACGGGATGTACAGCGACCTCGTTCACCCGATCGGCAATCCCGATGTGCCGGCGGACACCCCCGCGCTCATTCGCGCCTACAAGGCGCGCAAGCAAAGGGAACGCTGACCCGAAAGGAGCACGAAAAAATGTATCAGTATCGTACACAGGGCACCTGCTCCCGCGGCATCACCTTCGACATCGAGGACGGCATCGTGCATAACGTCCGCTTTGAGGGCGGATGCAGCGGCAACACGCAGGGCGTGGCGCGCCTTGTCGAGGGCAGACCCGTGCAGGAGGTCATCGACCTGCTGTCCGGCATCCGGTGCGGCTTCAAGCCGACCTCCTGCCCCGACCAGCTCGCGCGGGCACTGCGTAAGGCAACAGAAGAATAAATAAACGGGGGGCATCGTAGGGTGTGCTTACTTAAGGACTAAAGTAAGCGCGCCCAAGGCGCCCCGTTTTTTTGAAAGGAGAACGGCGATGGAATTGCCGCAGGAGTTTGTCCGCCGGATGCGTCCCCTGCTCGGGGATGATTGGGCGGCATTTTGCGATGCATACGGGCGACCGTTGCGCCGTGGCGTACGTGTGAATACGCAGAAGCTGTCTACCGACCGTTTCCGTGCGCTGTTCGGGCAGGCGCTCACCCCCGCGCCGTTCGCCGCCGACAGCTTCTATGCCGCCGCGCCGTTCAAGGCGGGGAGCGACCCGCTCCACCACGCCGGCGCGTATTATGTGCAGGAGCCGTCGGCTTCCTCGGCGGTCACGGTGCTGGCACCGCAACCGGGCGAGCGGGTGCTGGATCTCTGCGCCGCTCCCGGCGGAAAATCCACACAGATCGCCGCCGTGCTCGGCGATACGGGGCTACTTTGGAGCAATGAGTATGTGCCGTCGCGGGTGCGCGCACTGGAGCAAAATCTCGAGCGCTTCGGTACACGGCGGACGGTGGTATCCTGCTGCGACAGCGCAACCCTCTGCCACGCGCTTGCGGGCTTTTTCGATGCGGTGGCGGTGGACGCCCCCTGCTCCGGCGAGGGGATGTTCCGCAAGGAACCGCAGGCGTTGGACATCTGGAGCACCGACAATATCCGTCTTTGCGCCGCGCGGCAAGCCGAAATATTGGCAAACGCCGCCACAGCGGTGCGCCCCGGCGGACGGCTCGTCTACTCCACCTGCACCTTTGCCCCCGAGGAGAACGAGGGCACGATCGCCGAATTCCTGCGGGCGCGGCCCGATTTCCACGTGGAGCACGTGGAGGCCCCCTGGTTTGCCCCCGGCCATCCCGAATGGGCGGACGGCAACCCCGAGCTCCGCGACACCTTCCGCCTGTGGCCCCACCTTCTGGAGGGCGAGGGGCATTTCGCCGCAGTCCTGCGCTTTGCGGGCTCCGGCGAGCCGGACTGCTCTGCAGAGCCTCCCGCGAAGCTGCCGAAGGAGTTTTCGGAATTCCGGAACCGCATCTGCGCCG
>CALDHV010000180.1 GCA_937902305.1 uncultured Clostridia bacterium | reverse complement strand
ATTATTATATATTGTCTGTGCTGTAAAATTGTCATTTCTTATGATATTTAATTTTAGTAATAAATTATGGCCTGATTTTTGCGCCTAAATGGCACAAAATTGAGACGATTAGCCGTTACAACGAAAGAAAAATGGTTGAATTTTTGAAGAATTAATAGCAAAATGATAGTTATATACAACAAAACGATGCATTTTGTCACGAACCACAAAACAGCTCCACTTGCTATAATTCTTAATTAAACTTTACAAACATTCGACTCGCAAAACCACATTTACATATATTTCGACAGATCATTCACAGACATATTAAGGGAGATGGCGATTTGTTCAGGCGACTGTCCACTAGATAACAACATACGAACTAAAAGAGCTATGCGCTTATCCTGTTCCGCAATCTGTGCATCCTGTTCCGCAATCTGTGCATCCTGCTCGGCAATCTGTGCATCCTGCTTGGCTATCTGTGCATCCTGCTCGGCTATTTGCGCATCCTGCTCGGCTATTTGCGCATCCTGCTCGGCAAGACGCTTGTCCCTATTCGCAATAGCAGCATCACGATTTTCAATAGCGGAATAATATTCGTCTTCAACAACCATTGTACGACGAAGATCAGCATCCGAAGCAGCTGCTGCCAAACGTCTGAGAAGATACTTCATATCTTCATCATCCCCATAAACGGCATCATCTATTTCAAGTACATGTCTATTCTCCATATTCTTTTTTGTTTGATCAAAAACACTCAACACCCGATCCAACCCACTGTTTCGCCCGACTTTCGCCAACTTAGGTATCTGGACGAAGATGCTATCATGAGTCAAGCTATCGATAAAGGGGTTCGGATTCCCTTTGATTACTTCATTTCCGTCATAATTATAGGCTTTCTTTGTTACGTACACAACAGGATCATCTATCATGCCGCAAAAGAAGAATCCCGACATGGCCGAGCTGGTCAGAGGCAAGACCGGGCGGGTCTACGGCGATCTGCTCGCCCTGCTGACCACCCTCAAGGGTCTGCCGCTGGCGTATAATAAGGATATGCAGGAGGACAAGGAGGGCGTATTCGACGCCTGCGATACCGTCAAAGCGTGCCTGCCGATCTTCAGCGGGATGCTGTCCTCGATGACGGTACACGCCGATCGGATGCGTGCCGCCGCGCAGGAGGGCTTCATCAATGCCCCCGATCTTGCCGATTTCCTTGTGCGCAAGGGACTGCCCTTCCGCTCTGCCTATAAGGTGTCGGGGCAGATCGTCGCCCGGTGCATCGCCGATCACGCCACGCTGGAAACGCTCCCGCTGGCAGTCTATCGCGAATATGACGAGCGGTTTGATGAGGATGTGTTTGACGCGGTCGATCTCGACGCCTGTGTGAGCAAACGCATCAGTGAGGGCGGCACCAGCGTTGCCTCGGTCGAAGCGCAGATCGCGTGGGTACGCGAAAAGCTCTGATTTTGTGCATAAAAAACCAGCGTCGGGTCGTTACTGCCCGACGCTGGTTTTATGTCTTTTACCGTTGCACGCGCCCGGAGCCGTCACCGCCGGCGAGCTTTTCAACCTCGCTGACCGTGACCTGGTTGAAATCACCGGAGATGGTGTGCTTGAGACAGCTTGCCGCCACCGCAAACTCCACCGTCTGCTGTAAGCTGTAGCCATTGAGCTGAGCATAGATCAGCCCCGCGCCGAAGCTGTCGCCGCCGCCAACACGATCGACGATATGGATGCGGTAGGTCTTGCTGAAGCAATACTCTTTCCCATCGTAGAGCATCGCCGCCCAGTCGTTGTCATTGGCGGAGATAGAACTGCGCAGAGTGATCGCCACCTTGGAGAACCCGAAGGTGTCCATCAGCTTCTTGGCAACCTCCTTGTAGCTGTTATGGTTGACCTGACCGGCGGTCACATCGGTATTGTCCGCCTTGATGCCGAACACATCCGCGGCATCCTCCTCATTGGCGATGCAAAGATCGACATACGGCATCAGACCGCCCATCACCTTGCCCGCCTTTTCGCGGCTCCACAGCTTATTGCGGTAGTTGAGGTCGCAGGAAACGGTCAATCCCTTTGCCTTTGCCGCCTTGCACGCCGCAAGGCAAATATCCGCCACATTATCGCCGAGTGCCGGGGTGATGCCGGTGAAATGGAACCACTCCGCACCCTCAAAGATCGTATCCCAATCAAAATCCGCGACGGTCGCCTCGGCAATCGACGAATGAGCACGGTCATACACAACCTTGGACGGGCGCTGGGAAGCGCCCTTCTCGCAGAAATAGATGCCCACACGGTCACCGCCGATCGTGATGGAGGAGGTATCGACATTCCAGCGGCGCAATTCGCCCAAACACGCCTTGCCGACATCATTGGCGGGCAACTTTGTCACGAACTTGGCGGGAACATCAAAGTTCGCCAGCGACACCGCAACATTCGCCTCGCCGCCGCCGAAGGTCATTTCGAGCATATTGGTATTGATAATCCGCAGATAGTCCGGCGGTGCCAGACGCATCATAATTTCACCGAAGGTCACTACTTTTGCCATATCAGTCACGATCCTTTCTTATTTCCCGGCACGGGCGGCACGGATATTTTCCATAAACAGCGCGGCATTCGCCTTGACATCGCCTTTCATCAGGCTGCTGCCCGCGCCGACCGCGACCGCACCGGCGCGAATCCAGTCGCCCGCGTTCTCGGCAGTCACGCCGCCGGTCGGCATAATCTGTGCATACGGCAACGGGCCGCGAATATCCTTAATAAACGCCGGGCCGAACAGATCACCCGGGAACAGCTTGAGCACATCCACGCCCGCCTCCATCGCGGCGACCGCCTCATTGATGGAGAGGATGCCCGCCATACTCGGCTTGCGATAGCGGTTGCACAGCCGGGTGACATCAGGATTGAAGTGCGGGGAAACGATGAACTCCGCTCCCGACAGCAGAGCAATACGCGCCGTCTCGCTGTCAAGCACCGTTCCGGCACCGAGAATGATCTGCTCCCCGTATTTGCGCGAAATATCCTCGATCACGCGATGCGCATACGGCACGGTAAAGGTCAATTCAATGGCTTTGATGCCGCCGTCGATGCACTTTTCGACGATCTCCATCGCCTTTTCCGACGTCTCGCCGCGTACGACCGCGACCATACCGTCCGCCTTGATCGACATCAACACTTCTTCTTTTGTCCGCATAGTCCCAACTCCTTATTCATTCTGCCATTCGTAAGGAAATGTAAGCCCTTACATTTCTGACAGTTCTATTTTACATCCTTTGCGGTCAAAGGTCAATGCTTTTTTGCGATTTTGTGTGAAATATCCGGAAAAAGGCTTGATTTTTCCGTAGAAGGACGGTATACTGGCAATGTAAGGGCTTACAAAGGAGGTGGCAGGCATCAACATCTACGACATTGCCGCCAAAAGCGGCGTTTCCATCGCCACCGTGTCGCGCGTGATGAACAACTCCCCCAATGTCCGCCCGCAAACGCGGGAAAAGGTGATGCGCGTTATGCAGGAGGAGGGCTTTTTGCCCAATTCTCTGGCGCGGGGGCTCAGCCTCGGCTCCACCCATACCGCCGCCATCCTCTGCACCGACGTGCGTGACCCGTTTTACGCGCAGGCGGTCGGAGACATCGAGGAGCATCTGCGCACCCACGGTCTCAATGTGATACTGCGCTGTACCGGCAACGCGCTCGCGGAAAAGCGGCAGGCGCTCAACGCGCTCCTGCATCCTATCATTATTAATACCTTCTTTTAACTCTGTGATTTTATTTGCATATTCATCCAATAAACCGGATTCATTTGCAACATCGTTTACTTTCTTAGTAAATACATCCATTAAAATATTTTGAACTTTTTCTATTTTATAAGTCATTTGCATAAACATTAACTTCATTTCACTTAACATACTATCTAAATCATCAACAGCCTCAACTAAATCTGTAATATCTGCGGCAGTCATAGGTATATGGTGACTTTTAAGCCCCTCCCGCATTTTTACTAATGTTGCTAATAATTCCTCATCCTGTGCTTTTGCCATTACCGATTACTCCTTTTGTTTTATTCTATATTAATTATAACAAAAATTTGTATAAAAGTCAATATAATGCATTTTAGTAGTTTGATATTGCTTTTACTATCTGCTATTGATTTTTTTAAAAATTTTTGTTATAATTATTATAGAAAGTAATAAAAGGAGGATTTGTAATGACGATTGATGAAGCAATAGAGTATCAAAGAAATATGGCAGAAAAATATAAATATCAACTTGTTTTGAATGAAACAGGACATCCCATGTATTCTCTTGGAGATAGAGAAATTTCTAGAATTGAAAGATATGTTGAAGAATATACTCAAGTAGCAGAATGGCTTGAAGAATTAAAAATAATCAAAGAATATGATTTATCTATTCCGCAACATTTTACTCAAGAGCAAAGCAAATGGATAAAAAATTACTGTATTCAAAAAAATAAAGGAGAAGAAGGACTTATAAAGATAGTGGATATAAATATCTTGGGACAAAAATTCCAGATGTGACTTTCATTCCCACCGTTACGCATCGTTCAGACCGCGATATAAGCATCTCAAAGGAACTCTATTATGATTACGGGCTGTCGTGGGATAAAGATACACCCGAAAAATACTTTAGTTGGATAATGAACAACTGGCGCGTCGATGAAGAAGCGGCTGCCGTTGTGCGTGAGATATTTTCCCTCTGTATCAAAGGATATGGTGTGAGCCAGATCGCGAATGAACTGACTCGCCGGAAAATCGA
>CALDHV010000179.1 GCA_937902305.1 uncultured Clostridia bacterium | reverse complement strand
CTTATGCCGGTGCGCTCCCGCTGTGGCTGATGCCGGAGCAGGTGCGGGTACTACCGATCTCCGAGCGTCTGCTGGATAAGGCAAGCGAGGTCGTCGGTCAGCTCAAGGCCGCCGGTATCCGCGCCACGCTGGATGAATCCAACGAAAAGATGGGCTACAAGATCCGTCAGGCGCAGATGGACAAGATCCCGTATATGCTGGTCATCGGCGACAAGGAGGCCGATGCGGGGCTGGTATCGGTACGCCACCGTAAGGACGGAGACCTCGGACAGATGCCGCTCGCCGACTTCATCGGCAAGGCGTTGACCGAAATTGTGCAAAAGGATAAAAAATAATGATCAATCAGCAATCAAAGGCCCGCTTGACCGGCAACATTATGCTGTTTGTCTGTGCGATGATCTGGGGCTTAGCATTCGTCGCGCAAAAGGCGGGCGGCGCGGCAGGGCCGTTGACCTGCAACGGTGTACGTTCACTGATCGGCTTTGCCGTGCTATTGGCGCTGACCCCGCTGATGGATCGGATGGGGCTGTCCCGCAAGCCGCAGACCCCCTCGGAAAAGAAGGCGACCCTGCGCGCCGGTATCCTGTGCGGACTGTCGCTATTTGCCGCCAGCAATCTGCAACAGTTCGGGATGCAGAGCGGTCACATCTCGGAGGGCAAGGCCGCCTTTATGACGGCGTTGTATATCGTTATGGTGCCGGTATTCGGCATTTTTCTGCGCCGTCCGACCACTGTTTTCCATTGGATCGGCGCAATCATCGCGCTGGTCGGGCTTTACCTGCTGTGTGCGATGGGAGAGACCGGCTTCGGTGAGAGCGAAATGCTGTTGGCGGGCTGTGCGATGATGTTCGCCGTTCAGATCACGCTGGTCGATTATTATCAAGAGGCGGACGGCATCCGTGTGGCGTGTATGCAAATGCTGGTCGTGGGCATACTGAACTTACCGCTGATGTTCATTTTTGAGACGCCGACCGTCGGCGTTTTACTGGAGCACGGGTGGGAAATATTGTATCTCGGCGTGATGTCAAGTGCCGGTGCCTACACCCTGCAGATCCTCGGGCAAAAACGCGCCGACCCGACCACCGCCTCCCTACTGATGAGCCTTGAATCGGTATTCGGCGCTCTGTTCGGCTGGCTGATCGCAGGGCACGGGCTGGGCATCTATGAGTTGATCGGCTGTGTGCTGATGTTCGGCGCCGTAGTGCTGGTACAGCTCCCCGCGCCGAAAAAGAAAACGGAGGGGTCGGTATGACCTATGACGGCATCACGTCCGATATGCTGTTCCTGCTGGCGGAAAATCGCTTTCGGGACAGCAAGGCATACTATGAGGAGCACAAAAAGGAATTGCAGGAGGGAGTCGTTTTCCCCCTGCGACAGCTGACTGCTGACCTTGCACCAACGATGCTGACCATCGACCCGCGGCTCAATGTCGATCCGATGAAAAACGGCTGTGTCAGCCGGGTTAGGCGGGATACCCGCTACACCCACGACAAGCTGATGTACCGCGAAAATATGTGGATCGCCTTTATGCGGGACAAGCGGGCGTGGAGCTGGTGTCTGCCGGCGTTTTATCTGGATTTTTCCATTCGCGGCGCGGAATGGGGACTGGGCTTTTACAGCGCGACCCCCGCGATCCTGCGTCTCATCCGTCAGCAGGCGGAAGCGGAGCCGAGCAAGGTGATCGCCGCCGTGGAGCAGGCGCAAAAGGCAGGCTTCCGGCCGGAGGGTCAGCCCTATGCCCATCCACGCAGCACCGACGCTACCCCGGCGGCGCTCAAGCCGCTGTTCGATTGCAAAAACATCAATTTCACCCGCACCGAAGCTCCCGACTTTGTTGCCGGCGGCGATTTGCCGGAGCGTCTGATCGCCGGGTATACGGCGCTTGCCCCGATCTACAGTATACTGATCGGCGCGGTGGAAAAGAATATGCTTGGCTGAAAAAGGAAGGATGTCTTATGACCATCACAGAACAAACCCGCGCGGCAGTGGAGGAATTGCTGTCGGTCGCGCGGCTGACGCCGGGGACGATCCTCGTCGTCGGCTGTTCCTCCAGCGAGGTGCTGGGAGAAAAGATCGGCACCGGCTCGAGTATGGATGCCGCCGGTGAGGTAATGGACGGTCTGTTGCCGGCCTTGCGGCAGGCGGGCGTTTATCTTGCCGCGCAATGCTGTGAGCATCTCAACCGCGCCATTATCATAGAGCGCGAGGCGGCGGAAAAATACGGACTGGAGCCGGTCAATGTCCTGCCCCAACCCAAAGCGGGCGGATCATTCGCGACCACCGCCCGGCAACGCTTTGCCGACCCGGTCGCGGTCGAAAGCGTCCGCGCACACGCCGGAATGGATATCGGCGGCACACTGATCGGGATGCACCTGCGCCCGGTCGCCGTCCCGGTACGGCTTGCCGTCCGGCAGATCGGCGAAGCGCCGCTCCTGTGCGCCCGCACCCGCCCGAAGTTCATCGGCGGATGCCGCGCCGTATATGATGAAACCAAAATGTGATAAGGAGATACCATTATGAGCGAATGTAATCACGATTGCAGCTCCTGCTCGCAGAAATGCGATCAGCAGGATCTGCGCAAGCCTCTCAACCAATACAGTCAGATCAAACGGGTCATTGCCGTCAGCAGCGGCAAGGGCGGCGTCGGCAAGTCATCGGTGACGGCGATGCTGGCGGTGCTGATGGCGCGGCGCGGCTATAAGGTCGGTGTTCTGGATGCCGATATTACCGGCCCGTCTATCCCGAAAGCCTTCGGCATCACCCGCAAAGCCGCCGGCAACGAGCTTGGCATCATCCCCGAGGAAACGCACCTCGGCATCAAGGTAATGTCCATCAACCTCCTGCTGGAGGACGCGACCCAGCCGGTCGTATGGCGCGGCCCGGTCGTTGCAGGCGCGGTCACGCAGTTCTGGACGGATGTGGTCTGGGGCGACCTCGATGTGCTGTTCATTGATATGCCGCCGGGAACGGGCGACATCCCGCTGACGGTGTATCAGAGCATCCCGCTCGACGGCAATATCATTGTCACCACCCCGCAATCGCTGGTACAGCTCGTGGTCGGCAAGGCGCAGAAAATGGCAGACCTATTGCACATCCCGGTGCTCGGCTTCGTGGAAAATATGAGCTATGTTTCCTGCCCGGATTGCGGGAAAAAGATCCCGCTGTTCGGCGACGGCAAGGAGCTGGATACCGCCGCGGCAGACTTGCATTTGCCGATCCTCGCCCGTCTGCCGATGGATACGAATGTCGCCGCGCTGTGCGACAGCGGAGAGATCGAGCGAATCGTCTGCGACGAGCTGATCCCCGCCGCCGACGCCGTCGAAGCAAGCATCAAGGCGCAGTAATGATATAAAAAAACCGCTGTCAGAGACAGCGGTTTTTTTATATCACAGATAGGATCCATTCGGTCAACAGCACGCCGGCGCAGGAGCCGAATGCCACAATCATCAGCCCGCGTTCGCGGTAGGCGAGCAGAACGGCGATCAGCACCCCGACAGCGGCGGAGATCCACGACGAGGTGGCGAAAAAGACTGCCGGCACCGTCATCACGGTCAGCACCGCATACGGGATATAGTGCAAAAACGAGAGGATGAAGGTGTTTTTGATCGGCTTTTTGACCAGCACGAGCGGCAACATCCGCACAAGATAGGTCACGCCCGCCGCCACCAGCAGATACAGCCAAAATCCTTTGGTCATCGGCTCACCTCCTGCGGGGTCTTCCCCACCGGAGCGATGACCGCCATCACCAGCCCGGCGATCACCGCGCACACGATCACCGTAAAGCCGGTGGGCACCGCCTGCAACGTCGGCGAAAAGCGGAATATACAGCTCAACACAATGGCGATCAGGCAACACTCCGCCACCGAGCGATCCCGCTTCACCGGCGGGATAACGATGGCGATGAACATTCCGTAGATCGCCACGCCGAGCGCCGAAGTCAGCATCGCGGGGAATATATCCCCCGCCAGCGCGCCGACCAGCGTTCCGGCGCTCCAACCGAGATACGGCATCACGATCAGCCCATACATATAGCGGCGGTTGACCTGTGTCGGGCGCGCGGTCGCGACCGCGAACACCTCGTCGGTATTGACAAATGCCAGTGCGAAGCGATCAAACAGCCGCACACTGCCGTCAAGCTTCTGCGACAGCGTAACCGACATCAGCGAATAGCGCAGATTGATGATCAACTGGGTCAAGGCAAGCTCCGCCAGCGTGCCGCCGCCGGTGATGATCGGAACGGCGGACAACTGACCCGCCGAGGTGACATTGGTCATCGAGATCATCAGCGCTTCGAATACCGTCAGTCCGTTGCCGACGGCGAAAATACCGAAGGCGAATGAAACCGACAGATAGCCGAGCGCGATCGGGATGCCGTCGCGCAACCCTCGCGCAAAGCCTTTTTCGTTTTTCATTCGCCGTCACTCCCCTATCCGCGCCGACATTCCCTCTGCCGGGTGGCGCATCACGGGTCTTATTATACCACCCGCCCGCGCATTGTCAAGTTAGATGTCAGATGTTAGACGGTAGTCGCTAGACGATAAGGGTTTCGGATTATACGTATGCCGGAAGACTGTATGACCGTAGGGAACGGTCTTGCCCCATCCGCCGCCAAAGGTTTGCACAAATGAAAACAGGAGGGGCAAGGCCCTCCTCTACGGGGTAGCCTCAGCGCGTCGGAAACAATTGAATAAATCGGCAGTTTCAGCCGTTGGATTGCCGCGTCGCTTCGCTCTTCGCAATGACAACGCAGGAAGAAAGTGCATAACGCAAGCTTTTCACCCGCATAAGCCTATTGCGCTGTCATTGCGAACCAGTGCGCACACTGGTGCGGCAATCCAGCGTCAGGGGGCAACGGCTCGCAGAGTTGTCTCCGATACGCACAAATTGACGGCTTGCGCCCGCACGGTGCGGCGTCCCCGACGCACCGCACAACCGATCCCACTCCTCACGCGAAACCGCCCCTGCACAAAAAAGCGCCCGACCGCGGTCGGGCGCTTTCTGCGTATCATTTTACACCGTTTCGATCTTGATAATGTTCGTGTTGCCGGAGCGACCGTTCGGCTTGCCGCCGGTAATGACCATCGCATCCCCCGCCGTCAGGCGGAATGTCTCGGTCGCCGCACGCTTGGCGGAATAAAACAGCACGTCGATCGAGTCATACGTCTCACTGAGCACCGGAGTGACACCCCACGACAGCGCCAGCTTGCGCCAGGTCTTTTCGTTGATGGTCAGTCCGAGAATATCCACCGGGCAACGGAAACGCGATACCATACGCGCCGTCACGCCGGACAGCGAGCAAACCACGATCGCCTTTGCCCCGATGTCGATCGCCATCCCGCAGGTGGCGTGTGAGATCGCGTCCAGCGTATTCTTGATGCGGAAGCCCGCCTGGTGGAACTGAACGGCATAGTCGATATGCGCCTCCGCCTCCGTCGCGATACGCGCCATCGTTTCGACCGCCAGCACGGGATGCTCTCCCGCCGCCGTTTCGCCAGACAGCATAATCGCGCTGGTGCCGTCATAAACGGCGTTGGCGACATCGGATATTTCCGCACGGGTCGGGCGCGGATTGTAGATCATACTTTCCAGCATCTCGGTCGCGGTGATGACCCGCTTGCCGAGCATACGACATTCGGTGATGAGGTGCTTCTGGATCGCCGGCAGCTCCTCAAACGGGATCTCCACCCCCATATCGCCGCGCCCGATCAATATGCCGGAGCATTCCTCGCAGATCTCCTCGATGTGCTCCACACCGGAGCGGTTTTCGATCTTGGCGATCAATTCGACATCCTCGACCCCGTTGACGGCAAGGAAGTTTTTGATATCCAGCAGGTCCTGCCGGCAGGACACGAACGAGCAGGCGATAAAATCCACCCCGTTTTTCACGCCGAACAGAATATCTTCTTTATCCTGCTCGCTCAAATACACCTTGCGCAGCACCTTTTCCGGGAAGCTCATACTCTTGCGGTCGGACAGCACACCGCCGTTAACCACGCGGCAAACGACATCGGTCGCCGTGACCTTGGTCACCGCAAACGACATCAGCCCGTTATTGAGCAAAATGCGGTCGCCCGGCGCCATATCCTGCGGCAAGCCGCTGTAGTTGACCGACACCCGGGTCTCATCGCCGACGACATCCTCCACCGTGAAAGCAAAGGTGTCCCCCTCGTGCAAGGTCACCTTACCGTCGCGGAAGGTGCGGATGCGATACTCCGGGCCCTTGGTATCCAGCATAATGGCAAGCGGGATATGCAGTTTTTCCCGCACCCGCTTGATCGCGTCAATATTCTGCTGATGCTCCTCGTAGGTGCCGTGCGAAAAATTGAGCCGCGCGACATTCATCCCGGCAAGGCACATTTTTTCCAGCGTTTCATCATCCCGGCACGCCGGGCCGATCGTGCAAACGATTTTGGTTTTACGCATTCTTCATCCATCCTTTGCCAAAAATACCACAACTATAGTATACCATAGAATGCGGAAAATACAATAAAAAACAGGGATTGTTAAAACCAATTTAACAACCCCCCGGTTTCAGTTTAATTTACTTGCAGTTTTTCCAGCAGAAGATCCATCTTTTTGTCCTGATCCTCATCATAAATGCTGTTGTCATAGGCGGCAAGCTCCCGGCGCAGTCCTTCCTCAAGTGGCATAAAGTCGGCGGCACGGTGTTCCGTGATCGCGGCGATCTTGCTGTTGTCGATCACGCGGTCATAACAGCGGTCGTAAATCAACTGCTGTCGTGCATAGGGGCTGCCATTGTACAGTTCGCGAATGAAGGTGTCGGTATCGACGGTGATATAGTCAAGCCCTTCGAGCTTCTTGTATATTTCGGCGATCTCGCGCCAGGTGTGATGCTCCGCGGTACCGACGGTATAGCTTTCGCCGAATGCCTTTTCATTAAGGATCAGCCCGGCGACGCATTTGCCGAAATCGCCCGCCCAGCTCAGCGTGCCCTGATGATCCATCGCCTCCTCGGGCAGAATGACCGTCTTGCCCGCACGCATACGGTGAACCAGTATCCCCGCCTCCAAGATGGTCAACTGGAAACGGCGCTTGGAAAAGGTGATGGCGGGACGAATGATCGTATAATTGCCGTTGCCGGAGGAACACAGATAGTCCTCCTCCTTAGCTTTGTAGATGCTGTATTCCCCATTCTCTACGAAATCCTCGGGCAACTGATGTTGCCGGAGCATATCCCAAAGTCGCGGCGTTTCTTCGGTAATGGGGCAACCGCCGCCATAGACACGGTAGGTCGAAAGAAACAGGTAATGCTTCGTGTTGGTCAAATAAAGATCGGCAAACGGGCGGTATTCTTCGGGAGTGGGGTAGATCATAAAATCCACCACCGCGTCGTAGCCGTTTTTCAAGAGCTGTGAAAGGAAGGCGTAGTCCTTTCCCTCGTGGCAGATGTAATGCACATTGTCGTATTTTGATACGACCTTTTCAAAACAGATAATATCAATGTCGTGACCTTCACGGGCAAGCTCCTCGGTCAGATAAACGCCGAGCGCACCGTTGCCGCCGTTCAAAAGTATTTTGCTCATAAAGCACCCTCCCTCGGTGCTATTATTGCGGATCAGCCAAGAAAAAACAAGCCATTATACTACCATAAAGGGGCACAATTCTCTCATTGTAGAAAAAAACAGGTTGACCTTTAAGCAAGTCAACCTGTTTTTGCGTTGTTTTCAGTTTTTGAGGCTCTGGAGCGGGGCGGGTATGCGTCCGCCGCGCCGGATAAAGAGCGCCGGAGAAGCGGTATTGAGCGGCATCACCGGGCCGCCGCCCAGCAAGCCGCCGAAATCCAGCTCATCGCCCACCGTTTTGCCGATCGCAGGAATGACACGCACAGCGGTGGTCTTGGAATTGACCATACCGATCGCCGCCTCGTCCGCGATGATCGCGGAGATCACCTCGGCGGGCGTATCGCCGGGAATATTGATCATATCCAGCCCCACCGAGCAAACGGAGGTCATCGCCTCCAGCTTTTCGATCCGCAGGCAACCGCCCCGCGCCGCGTCGATCATCCCCGCATCCTCCGTAACCGGGATAAACGCGCCGGACAGCCCGCCGACATGGGAGGATGCCATCACGCCGCCCTTTTTGACCGCGTCATTGAGCATCGCCAGCGCCGCTGTCGTGCCGTGCGCTCCACAGCAGGAGAGGCCGATCTCCTCAAGAATATGCGCCACCGAATCTCCGACCGCCGGAGTCGGTGCCAGCGACAGATCGACGATGCCGAACGGCACATCCAGCCGCCGGGATGCCTCCTGCGCTACCAGCTGACCCATCCGGGTGATCTTGAACGCGGTGCGCTTAATAATATCGGCGATCTCGGACAGATTTTTGTCCGCGCCCGCCTTGGCGACCGCCGCACGCACCACACCGGGCCCGGAAACGCCGACATTGATGACTCGATCCGGCTCGCCGACGCCGTGGAAAGCGCCCGCCATAAAGGGGTTGTCCTCCGGCGCATTGCACAGCACCACCAGCTTGGCAGGGCCGATACAGCCGCGGTCGGCGGTGCGCTCGGATGCCTCCCGGATGACCTGTCCCATCCGCGCTACGGCATCCATATTGATGCCCGCCTTGGTTGAGCCGATATTGACCGACGCGCAGATATGCTCGGTCGTCGCCAGTGCCTCGGGGATCGCGTCGATCAGCTCGCGGTCGCCGGCGGAAAAGCCCTTTTGCACCAGCGCGGAAAACCCGCCGAGGAAATTGACCCCGCAGGCGGTCGCCGCGCGTTCGAGCGCGTTCGCCAGCGCGACGGGATCGCGGCGGCGGCAACCCGCCAGCAGCATCGCCGCCGGCGTGATGGAAATGCGCTTATTGACGATCGGGATGCCAAGCTCCTTTTCGATGTCCTCGCCGGTTTTGACCAGATTTTCCGCACTGCGGCAAATCTTGTCGTACACCCGCTCGCACAGCACCGCGTTGTCCTCGGAACAACATTCCAGCAAAGAAATGCCCATCGTAATGGTGCGCACATCCAGGTTTTCCTCCTGGATCATCGTAATGGTTTCCAGAATATCCTTTGTGTTTATCATACCTTGTCAGCCCTCAAATCGTGTGCATAGCATTGAAAATATTCTCGTGCATACAGTGGATGGCAAGATGATTCTGCTCACCGAGAGCCGACATCTCATCCACCAATGCCGTAAACGGCACGTCGCTCGCGGAAATATCCACCAGCATGATCATGGCAAACATATCCTGCAAAATCGACTGCGTGACCTCCAGGACATTGATATGATGTTCACTGCACCGACCCGAAACCTTAGCCAGAATGCCGACGGCATCCTTGCCGACGACCGTGATAACTGCACGCATAGTAAAACTCCTTTTTTGTTGATTATTTGTTATTGTAGCACAGTTGCGCCAAAAAGAAAAGATTAATTTTCCCGAAATGCATATTTTTTGCGCGTCGGTACATACTGAAACTGTCCACAGAGCAAATCGGTAAAAGGAGAAATGGGATATGCTGAACAAAATCGCCTTGGTGATCACCATAATCGGCGCGTGTAACTGGGGACTGATCGGACTGTTCCAGTTCGACCTTGTTGCCTGGATCTTCGGCGGAGCAAGCACCCTGCTTGCGCGGATCGTGTATACCGTCGTCGCACTCGCCGGTCTGTGGTGCATCTCGCTGTTGTTCAATCCCCGCGCAAAAGCGGATTGAGCATCAGCACAAAAGGGTTCCCTCCTCTAAAAGGCGGGAACCCTTTTGCTTTTTTCTGTCTGTCAGATCTCCACTTCGATCCAGTTATCGTGATCGTCAAACGGATCGGTCGTCGTTGTCGTCTGCTGGGAGGTTGATGTCGGCGTGGTCGAACCGGTCGTCGTTGTCGTCGTGCTCGATGTCGTGGTTGTCGCGGTCGGCTCGTCATCCAGCGTGTTGATGATCCTCGCGATATATTTCGCCATCTTGGTCAGGTCATCCGAATCGACCTTGCCGTCGCCGTTCACATCGCCGACGCGGTTGATAAGCTGATCCGGCTGGGTGATCTTGGCGATTACTCTTGCCAGCTCGGTCAGGTCATCCGAATTGATCTCACCATCGGCATTAAGATCGCCGCGGACGACCGCATTTTGATCGAAAACATAGACCTCCACATCGTCGATATACAGGTAGGTATAGTAGGTTTGAGAAGCGTTGGCGAACGATGCGCCGATATTGAGATACAACGATTGCGCCTGCGTGCTCTGCACCATAAAGGTCGCGGTGATCTTCTGCCAGGTTTTTTTCTGCATGGAGATCGGGTCGAGCGAACACTCGCATTGCATACTCGGCTGGTTGGCAAACGCCGAATTGGAGGTGTGGAAATGGAAGGTCATATTCAGCGCAGAGGTCGAGGAGAAATTGGCGCTGTTTGCGTAAGAGCTCTCGTACACCGACTTGAACGCCGTTTCGTCCGGGTTCCAGTACGCCCAAAAGCTCACCTCATACAGCTTGCCCTTCTGCACCTTGAGATACTGCTTATTGTCCCCTACCACGCAGGTTTGGGCGACAGTATTGTGATTGGAGGACTGGTTGACGATCATCGCGACCGCCTTGCCGGTCGTATCGTCGCCGGACGCACTGTGAGAATGACCGCTGATAATATTACGTCCGGAGCCGTTGCCGCCAACGCCGGCGGAATTGTTTGCACCGTAGTTTTGGCTGTAGTTGCCCGGCGTGAAGCTGTTGTAGTTTTGCGAGATGAGCCGGACATTCGGCTTGCCGGTCGGCTGGTTGCCCTCGCCGTTATCCGCGCCCGCCGGAGCCGTGACCGGCTTGAGCGTCTCCATCCACGCCGCAATAAACGGTGTAGACATATCGTAGCCGGCGGCATTCGGATGAATATCATCCGCAAAATTGTCCGCCCGGGCGCGCTTATTCGGATAGAACAGATCGGTGTAGCTTTTGCCGCTGACCGGCTCGGTGCCGGTGTTGAAATTGAGATACGGCACGCCCCACTTATCGCAGATCTGCATCGCAAGCGCGAAATATTCCCGCGTATCCTTGGTCGCCTCATTGCGTTCGGAATATGGGGTCTGGAAAGTGACGAGGAAGCCGATCTTCTTGCCACTGAAATAGGTTGTGGCACGGCACAGCGTATCCTCCATCGCGCCGGCAAAGGTGGTGACGTCGAACGAAGCGGAGGAGAACACATCCTTTGCCGTCATCGTGCCCTTCGGCACCGGCTGCTTAAGTCCGCCGTTGGAATTATCGTCACCGAAAATATCGTTAAAGCCGCCCTCGATGATGACATAATCGCAGTCATAGTAACGGTTTTGAGAAAGCTGGTCGCGGATATTGCCGCCCTTCCAGTCGCGGATGGTGGTCAGCGCCCATCCGGCAACGGCGGCATTCTTCACGGTCATCCCGTAGTTATTCTGCAACCGGGTCGCCCAGCCGCCGCCGTTGGAATAATCCGATTTGCCACCGGCGGTATCCCGCCAGCCCGCCATAATACTGTCGCCGACGAACAGCGCCTTCTTACCGGACAGGGAATCCCCCACCGCCGCGCCGACACCAAAGGATGCGACGCCGAGGATCGTGGTCGCCAACAATGTCAAAACCAAAAATACGCTGATTTTTGTACGCATAGTCATTCTCTCTGCACTCCTTATTCAAAGTTCGTTTCTATTATAATGAAAAAAACAAAGCCTGTCAAGACGCGACAAAGCCATATTTTCAGAGAGATTTTTGACAGTTTTGCCTATATGCTGATATTTTCGCTCATAACGGGCAATCCTATCCGAGAAGGAGGCGTTTACTATGGAAAAAATCAAAGCAATCCAATACGGCTGCGGCAAAATGGGAAAGATCATCCTGCGGTATCTGTGGGAATGCGGCATCGAGATCGTCGGTGCCATCGACATCGACCCCCAGCTGGTCGGACAGGACATCGGTGACTATGCCGGGCTCGGATGCAAGACCGGCATCCTGATCCGGGAGGATGCGGACACGGTGCTGGACGAAACCGACCCCGACATCGCCATCGTGACACTGTTCAGTCTCGTCAGCGATTGCTATGAGCATTTCGAAAAGTGTCTGTCCCGCGGCATCAATGTCATCACCACCTGCGAGGAGGCGACCTATTGCCGCACCACCGACCCGGTACGCGCCAACCGGCTGGACGTGCTTGCCAAGGAAAACGGCTGTACCTTTGTCGGCAGCGGGATGGAGGATATTTTCTGGGTCAATATGGTCGCGCAGGTAGCGGCGGGATGCCATCACATCACCCGTATTGAGGGTGCAGTCTCCTACAATGTCGAGGACTACGGGCTGGCGCTGGCGCAGGCGCACGGCGTCGGACTGACTGCGGAGGGCTTTGAGGCGCAGATCGCCCACCCGGAGGTTGCCGAGCCGTCCTATGTCTGGAACTCCAACGAGGCTCTCGCCGCCAAGCTGGGGCTGACCATCCGCTCCCAAACACAGCGATGCGTCCCGTATTTTCACGAAGAGAAGCTGTATTCCTCCACCCTCGGCGAATGGATACCGGCGGGCAACTGCATCGGAATGGCGGCGGTCGTGACCACCGAGACCTTCCAGGGCATCACCCTCGAAACGCAATGCATCGGCAAGGTGTACGGCGAAAACGACGGGGATATGTGCGACTGGAAGATCACCGGCGAGCCGGACACGACATTTCACGTCGTCAAGCCCGCAACGGTTGAGCATACCTGCGCCACCATCGTCAACCGCATCCCGTCCGTTCTGCACGCGCCCACGGGACTTGTCACCGTGGATGAGCTGGAGGAGATCCGTTTCCCCGCCTACCCGCTCCACCTGTATTGGTAATGAAAAAGCCGCTCCTCCTTGCCGGAAGAGCGGCTTTTTGCTGTTGCAAGCCTTACAGTGCCTCCACGATCGTGTCCGCGACCCGCAAGCAAACGGCGCTCGCGTCCTTGAGCTCCTCGTAGAACTCCCGTGCGCCGCCCGCCAGACCGTCGGAGACCGCCTTGAGCATCAGACAGGGCGTCCTGTTTGCCTCGCAGGTCAGCACGATGCCCGCCGCCTCCATATCGCAAACATCCCCCTCAAACTTCTTGTGCAGGGAGAGCTTATCCTCCTCTGTGCCGACAAATCGGTCGCCGGAGCAACAGGTGGCTCTTGTCAACTCGGGACATATCTCCAGCGCCCTTTCCACCAGTGCGGGGGTCGTCGGCAAAAAGATCGAATCGTGTCCCGCGACCTGCCCGACCTTCAGATCCATAAATTCGGAGCAGTCAT
>CALDHV010000178.1 GCA_937902305.1 uncultured Clostridia bacterium | reverse complement strand
TCTCGGACGATTCCAAAGAATCGGTTGAAAACGGTGTGATCGCCGATTTTGAAGCCGCTGAATTACTGCTGAAAGAGTATTTTTCTCGAGTGAGCGGTAAAAAACTGATCCGGCCCCGTCCCATGGTTTCCATTCCCGGAAACATCACCGCCGTAAAACAGCGTTCGGTGATCGATGCGCTGGAAAGCGGAAAGATCGGACTTATCGGTCACATGAGCTACAATGATCCCGCTCCCGACGGCGAACCTCTTTCGGTGTACGTCAACACCGCGTTCCTGCTGGATCCCGCGGCTTCCACGGTCACGGAGCCGGTCATCATCGGCACCGCCGCGTGCTATCCGCCCTTCACCCCGAAGGTGGCGAAGCTTGCCGACTGCGTATTTTCCTCCGGCATCCTCCCCCGCCCCGACGGAAAAGTCGATCTTTACAGCGGCGTAGGCGACACCTGCGAGGGACGCATCACCGTTGACGACCCGTTTGCCGGCGAGGGAAAGATCATCTGCACGCTGTAATAATTATTTTTTCATAGACAAAAAGAAAGCACTTGCTCGGCAAGTGCTTTCTTTGATGTTTATCACAACTCTTCCATCGCGGTGCGGATCGCGTCATCCGGCGAGGATTTTTCAATAAATATTTTTCCGGGGTTTTCCAGCGTGCGGAAGACCTCATAATACCGCAAGCCGAACGCGTGCAGGGATGCGGCATTGAAATGCAGGAAATCGGGATTGGCGGTCAGTCCGTTCGCCGGGACAAAACCGGTCATCGGACGCTCTGCCGCCAGCCGTTGCAACTGCTCATTGACCGCGTAGTAATGATCCAACCCGCTCCCGGGGTGGCGACGCTCATATTCCGCCAGAAAATCGCCCAATCCGCCGAGCAGGAACGGAACATCATCAAGCTTCAAATCCCGGCGGAACGCATTCAGGATCACCCGCAACCGATCGGCATAGGTGCACGCCAACGACGGGTCGCAATCCGCCTCTCCCTGATGCCACAGCACCCCGGCGACGGTGGAGGTGCGCTCGGCAAGGCGGGTCTGCATCACGGCGTGATCATACAGTAGCCCGCCGACCTGCCATTGCCACAGCGAGGTGCCGCCGTCGGCGCAGGGGATCAGCCCCACATCCACCCCATGCTCGGCGGCGTACCGCTCCGCAAAGCTTTCGGCAAGATTGACCCCCGAAAAGGAACGGTCACAGTTGACGGGGCGGTACAGCGAATGCCAGCGCCCGTTGCGCAGGACAAAGAGGTGCTCGGTGTTGACCTCCATCGCCTCGCCCAGAAACCCGCGGCCCGCCATATTGGATTGTCCGATCAGCAAAAATGAATGGATCATAGCTTTTCTCCCTGAATAGGTGTCACATCATCTTTCGCGCTTCATCGCGTTTCTGCCGCCGTCGATCATGATGTTTTCGCCGTTGATAAACTGTCCCTTATCCGATGCCAAAAACAGAATGAGATCAATGATCTCCTGCGGCTCGGCGGCTCTGCCGAGCATCGTTTTCATCTTCGCCATCGCCGCGCGCGTGAGAACGGGGCCGGGCGATACGCAAACGCACCGGAAACCGTATTTTGCCCCGAACTGCGCGATGGATTTGGTCAATCCGAACATCGCGCCGGATTTGGCGGTGGGATAATCCACCCCGCGGCTGTCCCCCTCCATGCCGGAGATCGAGCCGATATTGACGATGAGACCGCTTTTCTGCTCACGCATAATTTTACAGGCGGCATGGCAGAAATAGAACTGACCCTTGAGGTTGACATCAATGCCCCAATCGAACACTTCGATGGGGATGTCGGGGAACTCACCCTGCTCTGCCCCGACGCCCAGCACGCGGGTAGCGGTACCACCCGCGAAATTGCATACGATGTCGATCCCGCCGAAGGTGTCCATGGCGGTATTGCAGGCGGCGACCACCTGCTCATAGCGACGCACATCGCATATCACGCCGACGGCCTTCCCCACCCCGCGGGCGTTGATCTCGTCAACACATTCCTTGAGGCGCTCCGCATTCACATCGCACATCACGACATTGCCGCCCTGCGCGGCCCACGACTGCGAAAACACCAGCCCCATACCCGAGGCGGCGCCGCTGGCGATCGCGGTTTTTCCGTTAAACTCCATAGCTGACCCTCCGTTTTATCCCGTCTTTCCGACGGCTGTTGGAAGCCGTCGGCATACATACATTGTATGGGAATGACAAAGAAAGCGCAAGATACGATACTATTCGGAACAGACACGATACTACTGTCATATTCATTCGATCCGTTCGACTATCGCTCCATAGCCCTCCTTTATTTTTGAAACCGGCGACGAAAGGCGTGGCGGAAATACAAATATTCCGCGATGCCGGTCAGTATCCAGGAGAAATAATACAGCATATACAGCGCCGTGACGGTATGATACAGCGGGAAAACCGTATACACGCACGAGCCGATAATAACGATCACCGTCGGCACCGTCGTCTTGCCGATGCCGCGGGAGGCGGCGATGGAGCAATCCATCAGTGAGGATATACCGTAGGCGATGCCCATAATGATCAACCGCGTCAAGCCAACATCTGCAACGGCGGCATCGGTCGTAAACAACGACAAAAACGGCCGACCGAACAAGATCAGCAAGCCACCCGGTATCACACCCGCCAAAAAGGAAAACATCAAGCTGACACGAAAACTGCGGATGACCCGCTCCCGGTTTCCGGCGCCGGTGTTCTGCGCCATAAAGCTGGCGCAGGCAACATAAAACGCCGCCATAATATCATACACCAGCCCGTCCGCATTGGCGGCGGCGGAAATGCCCTCCACCGTCACCGCGTCAAAGCTGTTGACCGCGCTCTGAATGAACAAATTCGCAAGAGCAAATATCATATTCTGACATCCGGCGGGAATGGCAAGCGACAGGATGCGCCTTGCCTTATCCCGCGACCACCGCATTTCCCGACGGCACAAGCCGAATGAGGTTTGTGCACGGAACAGCGAAACAACGATCAGCAGGGCGGACACATACTGTGCCACGATGCTGGCGATCGCCACACCCGCGACATCCCAGCGAAAAGCGATAACAAACAGCAGATTGAGCGCCACATTCAGCACGCCTGCCGCAAGCAGATAGAACATCGGCTTGCGGGTATTACCGACTGCGCTCCAGACCGCGTTGCCGCAATTATACAGCGCCAGCGCCGGAATACCGCAGAAATAGATCCGCAGATACAGCATTGCCTTGTCCATAAACACCGGCTTGGTGCCCAGCCACAGCAAAACCGGGCGGGTCAGCACCTCGGCGATCAGGAAGACAGCAAGCCCCGCGATCAGGCTGAGCAAAAACGCGGTATGTACGCTTTGGCGAATATCCTCTTCCCGCCGCGCGCCGTACAGATGAGCGACCAGCGCGTTGATACCGCCGCCGATGCCGATCAAGAACCCGGTATACATTGTCACCAGGATCGCGGTCGAGCCGACCGCGCCGAGCGATTCGGCAGAGGAAAAGCGCCCCACCACGGCAATATCCGACATATTGAAGACGATCTGCAACACATTCGACACGATCAGCGGAAAGCTGAAGCGCAGGATATTGACCCACAGATTGCCCTCGGTCATTTGTACCAGCTTATTCTTCATATTCTTTTCCTTGTTTTTTGATACCCATTTTTACCGCCAGATCGCCGAGACTTTTATCGTACTGTGCGCGCGATATGGTATGGTGCGCCAAAAAGGTGTCCAGTAGCTGCTTCTGTTTTTCAAACAGCTTCTGCGTTTTTTCATCCTCGGTCAGCGTCTTCCAGTCGATCTCGTTCATCCGGGCATCTCCTTTTTTCCTTGCTTTTACCATTTAATCTCAAAAACCGCTAAAAGTCAATATAAAAAGATTGCTATTTTTTCCCCACCGTGTTATACTGAAACGGAAATACCGTTTTTGCTGTATGAGGTTACTCTATGAACGCACTGTATCTGGTAGCCATCATCCTGGGCATATCCGGGCAGGATATTGTCAAAAAGCCGTATCTGCGTAAGACCGGCGGCAAGGGAATCTACGTTTTCGGGCTGATCACCGGCGTGACGGCGATGCTGTTTTTCGTCGTAACCTCCCGGTCGTTGACCTTCGATGTTCGCGTACTCCCCTATGCGGCGGCATTCGCCGTCTCCTACGCCGTCTCCACGGTGGCAAGCGTAGCGGCGGTCTCATGCGGCTCGCTGTCACTCACCAGCCTGATCGTGTCGTATTCGCTGATGCTCCCGACGGTGTACGGGCTGGTATTCCTGCATGATCCGATCGGCGTGGGACTGATCCCGGGGCTTGTGCTTTTGGGCGCGTCCCTCATTCTGATCAACCGCAAGGATAAAAGCATCCGCTTTTCGCTTCGATGGGTCATCAGTGTTACCCTCGCCTTTTTGGGCAACGGGATGTGCTCGGTCGTTCAAAAAATGGAGCAGGTGCGTTTCGATGGCGCGTACAAAAATGAACTGATGATCGAGGCCCTGCTGATCGTCACATTGCTGGTGCTGGTGATGAGCCTCAAGGAGGAGCATAAGGATCTCGGGCAGTATATCAAGTCAAGCTGGTACTACGGCGTGATCAGCGGTGTGCTCAACGGTATGGTCAATCTCTTTGCAATGGTCTTGTGCGGACGGATGCCGGTATCGCTGATGTTCCCGCTGATCTCGGCGGGAGGCATCATCGTGACCTACCTCGTCTCGCGATTTTTGTATAAGGAAAAGCTGACAAAAACGCAGTTTGCGGGATTTTTCCTGGGGATCGTGGCAGTAGCACTGCTGAATGTATAATGATCCCGTTTCTTTATAAAATGTTTACACATTGGCAACTATTAGACATTATAATAGGTACACAGCAATTTTGAAAATGGAGGGAAACCTGTCTATGATCGAAGTGAAAAACCTGACCAAACGGTACGGCAGTCATTGCGCGGTAGACAATATCAGCTTCCGCGCAGAGGAAGGAGAGATCCTCGGCTTCCCCGGTCTGATGGGTGCGGGAAGAACGGAGACGATGCGTCTTGTTTCCGGTGC
>CALDHV010000177.1 GCA_937902305.1 uncultured Clostridia bacterium | reverse complement strand
GGAGTTGAGGAAGTTTGCAAGGTCAACGATATGGGGCTCTCTTGCGGCGTTCTCGATGACGGTATTGCCGTCCGCCACCTTGCCCAGCCGATCGGGCTTCGCGGTCAGATAGTAGATCGCTTCGGTCAGCGAGGTCTTGCCGGCACCGGAGTGACCGGTGATCGCAATATTGCGGATGGTTTTCGCAGTATAGGTTTTCATAGGGGAAGCACGTCCTTTCCGATGTTCCGCCTGTTTTCGGGTGCGGAGCATCTGCCAGTTTCGGGAGCACTTTTCGTACCCGTTGCTTCATTATACAACGATTTTTCGAGAAATACAACTACTTTTTTTCAAAAAGTTGAATGTTTTTTGTCAAAATTAACAATAAAAGCCGCTAAAAAAACGTCTCAATTTTCTTGAATATATCATTTTTTCGCATATTTTCCAACACAAATCGAAAAACTTACAGAAAATGTCTTGACAAACCGCAAAAATGCGGGTAGAATATACTGCGTTCCCATTCGGGACATTGCGGAATTGTGTAAGGGTAGCACGACAGTCTCTGAATCTGTTTGTCGCGGTTCGAATCCGTGTTCCGCAGCCAAAAAATAGACTTGCAACAGCAAGTCTATTTTTTTATCCAAGCCGCAGGCTTGGTATATCATCAAAGGCGGCTTGCCGCCCTCGCATATCATCACGGCGTAGCCGTGTATATCATCCGCCGTAAGGCGGTATATCATCACACCGACGTGCTGTATTCTTATGTAATATATGGCATAAAAAACCGTTGACTTTTTTACAAAAAAGTTGTACTATACATAATAGAATATAAGGCTTGTGAAAAACCGATATAACAATAGGAGGAATGTTTTTATGAGTAAAAGAAAATGGAGCCGTTTGTTAGCAATCGCGCTTTCCGTGATGCTGATGGTCGGCTCGCTGTCGATCGTCGGTATCACGGCATCGGCGGCTTCGTGGGATGGAACGGTGGACACCACCTTCACCGGATACGGCACGCAAAGCAATCCGTATCAGATCACCTCTGCGGCAGAGCTTGCCGGTCTTGCCTCCAAGGTGAACAACGGCACGAATTATATGGGCACTTATTTTAAGTTGACGGTAGATATTGCCCTCAATGATACCTCCAACTGGGAAAAATGGTCTTACACCGTCGCACCGGCAAACAAATGGACGCCGATCGGCGGGGTATCCGCTGAAGGCACCGCCACAGCTTTTGCCGGTACCTTTGACGGCGATAACCACACCATCAGCGGCATCTACATTGCCACCGATAAGAGCTATCAGGGCTTATTCGGCACCCTTGGTCAGACCGGTATGGGTGCGCTCAAAAATCTCAAGATCGACAAATCGTATATTCAGGGCTACAGCTATGTCGGCGCGATTGCCGGTATGGGCTACGGCACCATCACCAACTGCACCAATGCCGGCAAGGTGGTCGGCACCGGCACCAACGTCGGCGGCGTCGTCGGCACTAACAATGCCGGTTCGACCGTCAGCTCCATTTTGGGCTTGGATATGATGAGAGGATTGACCAACTGCACGAACACCGGCGCGGTCACCGGCGTTTCCTATGTCGGCGGCGTGCTCGGCTATTCCAACGGTATGGTGACCGGCTGTAAGAACAGCGGTCGCGTCAACGGCAACTCCCGCACCGGCACCAACATCGGCGGTGTCGTCGGTTGCAACCTGCTGATGGCAACGAGCTGCTCCAACTCCGGCACGGTCAGCGGACACGACGATGTCGGCGGTGTAATCGGCTATAACAACGGCGTCGTTTCCGGCAGCCACAACACCGGCGCGGTACAGGGCGCGGCGAACTACATCGGCGGTATCGTCGGTGATAACCAGATGGCAGTTCTCCAGTGCTATAATACCGGCAAGGTCTCGGGCGTAAACGATGTCGGCGGTCTGGTCGGTCACAATTGCGGCTCGCTCAGCACCGGCTACAACACCGGTGTGGTCAGCGGCGCCGGCTCCTCCTACAATGTCGGCGGACTTGCCGGATATAACGTCATCACGATTTCCCTGTCCGATCTGACCAAGTGGTCGGATGTTGCCAAGCTCAGCAAAACCTTGATCGGTGGTATCGGCAATTGCTATAACACCGCCGCGGTGTCCGGCAACTCTCAGGTCGGCGGTCTGGTCGGTCAGAACGGTGCCAACATCCAGCACTGTTATACGATCGGCAAGGCAACGGGAAGCAGTAACATCGGTCTGGCGATCGGTTCAAACTCCAGCTCGGCATCCTATTGCTACTATATGAGTGACCTCGGCGGCAACGGCGTCGGCACGACCTCCACCGGCAGTCTCCTGGGCGGCTCGGTGGTCAATCCGACCGGCTTGACACGCGTTCGCATGCTGGAGCAGAACTCCTATGAAGATTTCGATTTCATTGATGTTTGGGAAATGGGCAAGGCGACCGGCTACTATTTCCCGACCCTGAAGGGTATGACTCCGGCGGCGTCTTCCTGCAACCACTCCTTTGAACTGCTTGAAAGCAAACCCGGCACCTGCGCGGGCGACGGATACCAGCTGTACGTCTGCAAATACTGCTCGTACAGCTATGAAGTGCCGGTCAAGGGCGGCAGTCACAACTACGGCCCGTGGACGGTGACGAAAGCGGCGACCTGCACTACGGCGGGGCTCCAGACCCACACCTGCGTCACCTGCGGTCATATCGAAACGCAGGCGGTGCTGGCGACCGGTCACAAGTTTGGCTCCTGGACGACGTCCAAGGCGGCGACCTGTACCGCGTCCGGCACGGAAAAAGCCACCTGCTCGGTCTGCGGCGAAACCAAGACCCGCACCATTCCCGCGCTGGGGCACAGCTTCTCGCAGGCGACCGTGACGAAGCAGGCGACCTGCACAGCGGCAGGTGAGGAGTCCGGTTACTGCACCCGTTGCCACCAAAAGACCTCCAACACCATCCCGGCATTGGGACACAAATACGGCGCGTGGACAGTCAAAAAAGCGGCAACCTGCACGGCGGCAGGCGTAGAAAAGCACGAATGCACCCGTTGCGGTCACGAGGAGACCCAGTCTATTCCTGCCAAGGGACATATCTTTGACAATCCGAAGGTCGTGCGCACGGCGACCATTTACCAGACCGGTCTGGTGCAAGGCAAATGCAAGATTTGCGGTGCCGCCAATGCCAGCCAGGTTATCCCGTGCTACTGGGTCGATCCGGTCACCGGTATCCGGGTAGAAACCGATGAGGGAGTATTCCTCGAGGGTACCGAGATGCACATCGAGCGGATCCTGGACACCAATACCAACTACAAGAGCATCAAGGACAGCCTGTACGGACTTTCCCGTACTTTTGAAGCGTATCACATCTACGCGACCCGCAACGGCGAAGAGGTTCAGCCCAAGGGCAATGTTCGGATCACCTTCGCCGTGCCGGAGGGCTATGGCTCCGATACGTTGATCTGCCTCATCCACGATGACGCATCGATCGCCAAGCTGGAAACCACCGCCAGTACAGAGGATAACACCATCACCGGTGTATTCTCCGAATTGGGTATTTGTGCAGTCGCCAAGAATGAGGAATCGGCCATGGCGGATGACCCGGCGAACAAGTATGAGGAAGAATGGGGCACCGGCGGAAACGTCGAAGAGGATGAGGAGACCAATGGTGAAGGGTTAAGCAAAACGACGCTGATCATCATTATCGTCGCCGTGCTGTTATTGCTCCTGCTCCTGCTGTTGCTCATCGGCTACATTCGGTATCAAAAGAAGCAAAACCAGAAAAAGCATAATAACGACGATCTGTTCTGATAATGAAAAAACGCGTTGCATCAAATGATGCAACGCGTTTTTTATATGTCAAAAGCCATATTACACACCGGGAGCAAAACCACCACAGGCGGGCTTATTTCAGAAGAACAACCCGTATTCGACGAAGCAATAACGGTCATCCCAGTTAGGGTTGTCGCCGTGTAGCCACACCGGCGAATGGTGGAAGAACGAGGACGGCCCGACACCGTAGCTTTCTCCCTCCTTGAGGTGGAACGGCCCGAGCAGATTGCGCAGATTGCCGGTCACGGTAACGCTGATCTCGTTTTCACCCGCGTGACACAGCGACGCGACATCTAGACGATAGGGATGCCACAGGAGCTTTCCCGCCGGCTGACCGTTGACCGTCACCTCGGTGACATTGGAGCACAACCGGTCAAGCGCAAATTGCGCCGATGCGGCTTCCTCGGCGGTCAGCGTGACCATTTTTGTGAAGGTCATCGTGCCGGCGAAGAACGGATACCCCTGCGGTGCCAGCGCGCCCGGCAAGACCGTATCGGTCGCGGCATCCAGCGTGAAGTCGCCATCCGAGCGCAGACCGCGCCGCTCACACGGGACAAACGGTGCATGGGAATACACGCCGAAATCGCCGATGAGATATACCGCCTCCAGCTCCATATCATAGGAAAGCTTGTTCTTTTCGGACTCAAACTCCATAGATTTTTTCAGGTTTTCGTACACCGCGGCGCTCTGCTCAAAATCGCAGATGAGCCGGATTTCGTTCTCCCCCTGCCGCACATACGGGAAAATCGGCAATGTGCGGAAGCTACGGTCGAAGTAGTACCCCTCCGGCACATTGGACACCGGCTGACCGTTCACCGTGACGGTGAAGATCTCCGGCGTTTCCAGCACAAGCCGGCAATCGGTAAACGCCTTCTGCCGCACCGTGAAACGGAAGGTAAGCTCCGTTTTCACCCGGCGCCCGAACGCGCACGCCATCTCCTGCACATCGCTGATGGGGACATTCTTCCCCGCTGGCTGACCGTCAAACGCCACATCGCAATAGTCGAGCGTCAGCGCGTTGGGATCCTTGCGGGTGATATTCCACGCACCGCGGCATTTTTCGCGCAGGGTGTCATCCTCCGGCACGATGTCGGCGGCTTTTGCCGAGTGGGTCGCGTCATCATAGACGAACAGCACCGCGCTGCCGTTCTCCGGCAGGGTGAGCCGCGCCGTGAGCTTGCCGTTTTTCGCCTGCCAGTCCGCCGGCTGTTCCTCGCCGGTCAGCGGGTCGAAGCGGGTCATACTGCCGCCCGCGACCGTCACGGTCAGCGCGTGGCGCACATCGCGCGGATTGACCAGATATACCATCGTCATTTTCTCGTCGTCAAAGCGCCGCAGGGTGGTCAGCACCGGCTCGGCAAGCCGGTCGGCGGTCGCGTATTCGACCGTCAGCGCCCGCGCCGTTTCCGGCACCGCCGCGGCGACATCCTTGTGGTAGACAACCGGGCATCCGGCGGTCAGTGACAGCCATTTGTCGGAAGGCTCGCCGTCAATCATCGTCGGTTGCTTTTCGGTAAATATCAACGTGCCGCCCTGCGCCTTAAATTGCCGGAGCAGAGCAAAGGTCTGCCGTCCGAAGCAATCCGACGGCGGCACGATCACCACAGAATAGCTTTGCGTGCCGAGGATGAGGTGCCCGTTTTCCACCCGGGCGTGGCGTTCCATAAGGCGTCCGTCGCCGAGGTGGTATTGCAGTTGGTTTGCCTCCAACGATTCCATTGTTTCCAGCATCCGGTCACAGCAGTCATTCGCCGGGAGCGAAACACCGTCCTTCATCAGCGTCCAGCCGGTCTCAACCGTATGCAGCACGAGGATCGGCACATCGACCCGCCCCTCGGCGATCAGCATCCCGATACGGCTGACCATATCGTTGAAGGTGCGGTAATGCCGCCACCACGGCTGATGCTTGAACAGTGACGCGGGATAATCCCGCTTGCGGATGCCGCGCAGGGAGTAGCCCTCGAGGTGCTGGCACATCAGGTTGATGCCGCGCACCATCATCCACTCATAGTTTCTCTTGAGTTCTT
>CALDHV010000176.1 GCA_937902305.1 uncultured Clostridia bacterium | reverse complement strand
GAGCGTGTAGGAATAGGCGTATGTCGTGCCGAGAGGCGTGAGCTTATCGACGCGCCAGTCGGACTAGGTGAAGACGAGCAATTCGGTGCGGGTGTTCTCCGCCGTGAGCTCCACGAGGAGCGCGGGCGTGCCGTTCTTCTCGATTTCCGGCTCGGATTTTGTCGAAATGTATGTCGGTGTCGGCGCATCGCGTGTCCGCGACCTGTTTGACCAAGCCAAAAAGAACGCGCCCTGCATCATCTTCATTGATGAGATCGACGCGGTCGGTCGTCAGCGCGGAGCGGGGCTTGGCGGCGGTCACGACGAGCGCGAGCAGACCCTCAACCAGTTGCTGGTGGAAATGGATGGTTTCGGCGCCAATGAGGGCATTATTATGATCGCCGCGACCAACCGTCCCGACATTCTCGATCACGCGCTGATGCGTCCCGGACGGTTTGACCGGCAGATCGTGGTCAATACCCCCGACCTGCAAGGCAGAGAGGATATTTTGCGGGTACACGCCAAGGGCAAGCCTCTTGCCCCGGATGTTGATTTGGCGGTCATCGCCAAGACCACTGCCGGCTTTACCGGTGCCGATCTGGAAAATGTGCTCAATGAGGCGGCATTGCTGGCGGCGCGTCGCGACCTGCACGCCATCACGATGGCGGAGATCGAGGAGGCGACCGTCAAGGTGGTCGTCGGCACCGAAAAGCGCAGTCACGTGATGACCGAAAAGGATAAGCGCACCACGGCATTCCACGAGGCGGGGCACGCGGTCGTAACCTATTTCTGTCCGACGCAGGACCCGGTGCATCAGATCTCCATCATCCCGCGCGGGATGGCGGGTGGCTATACGATGAGCCTGCCGCAGGAGGATCGCTCCTACAAGTGCCGCACCGAGATGCTGGAGGATATTCAAGTGCTTTTGGGCGGTCGTGTGGCGGAGGCGCTGACGCTGGATGATATTTCAACCGGCGCGTCAAACGACATTGAGCGGGCGACCGATCTTGCTCGCAAGATGGTGACGAAATACGGTATGAGCGACACCCTTGGCCCGATCGTATACGGCGCTGATGACAATGAGGTGTTCCTCGGACGCGATTTCGGACACACCCGCAACTACTCCGAGCAGGTAGCTTCAGAGATCGACACGGAGATCAACCGGATCATCACCGAGGCGTACCGCGCGACGGAAGAAAAGCTCCGCACGCATCTCGACAAGCTCAAGGAGGTTTCCGAGACGCTGTTTGAGAAGGAAAAGCTGGATGGCGACGAGTTCCGCGCCATTATGGAGGCGACCCCGGCGGAATAAGAACAACAAAAAGCGCATATCGAATTTCTGCGACAGCAGAAATATATCGAGATTTGCCGATAGGCAAATCATATCGAGTTTGCCAAAGGCAAACATATCGACAGAATTGCTAACCGAAAATGAAAAACAGGTTGATTTGATCGTCAACCTGTTTTTCTTTATATGTGCGCACTACTCACCACTTCTGTGGCGTTTATACTTTGAAATTGTCCTTTAGGACACTTGGCATACAGCATCGCGCTTTATTGTTTTTTTATTTTTCCTCATAGGTCATTCGGTCGAGGAAGGAATAGTGCTTGAGACCGAGCGCATAGCCGATCTCGCAGACTGCCGGGACAAAAAGAAGCGGAAGGATCAGGAGTAAAAGTGCCCCGAATGAAACCTCACTCGCCGCCGTTACCGTGGCGGGAACGCAGGCGTTGATGATGGGCAGGAACGGCACATTCAGCAGGCGATAGAGGGAAAAGACCCATCCCGGCAAAATGCCGAGCCGCCCCAGCACCAGCAAAAGATACAGCACCGCCGCCGGGATCGTTGCCACGGCGCCGATGAGGCATCCGCGCCACGGCTCGCGCGGCATCTTGCCTACCCGGACGCTGGCCTCATCCGCCGTGCCGATCTTCCACGCGCAGTTGTATACAAATACCGCGACCAGCGACAGCATCAAAACGGACGACGCAATGGCAAGCGCGGTTTTTCCCGCTTGTCCGATCTCCTTGATGCGGGAAACCGCCTGTCCGTCCGCAACCTTAACATCGAGGTCGTCAAAGCGCTCCCCATCTTGGTAGTAATATTCCGACACGATGACGGTCTTGTCGCCCTCCTGCGTGATGATGCGGTAGCCGGTCTCGACCGACATAAACCCGGTCGCCAGCACATACAGCGACAGATAAATGATCGCGCTCATCACGCCGGCGGCGATCAAACGCCACCAAACGCGCCAACCGCCGCGCCAGACGGATTGATTTCCGTTTTCCATAGTTGCTCCTTTCAGCGTTCGGGTCATTCGAGTTCTTCGCCGTTTTCGAGCTTGGTGATCATATCAATGCGGGTTTGATGCCGTCCGCCCTCAAAGGCGGTATCGAGGAACGCCTCGACGATCATCTTCGCCAGCTCAACTCCGATCACACGCGCACCCAGCGCAAGCATATTGGCATCGTTGTGCTTGCGGGTCATTGTTGCGGAGTAGGGGTCACTGCACAGCGCACAACGGATTCCCTTGACCTTGTTGGCGGCAAGCGACATCCCGATGCCGGTGCCGCATATGACGATGCCCCGGTCACATTCGCCGGATGCCACCGCTTTGGCGGCGCGGGCACCGTAAATGGGATAGTGACAGCTGTCGGGCGTATCGGTGCCGAAATCCCGGTAGGTAAGTCCTTTTTCCTCCAGCAGGCGAATGATCTCGTGCTTGAGCTCCAACGCCGCATGGTCACACGCAATAGCGATCATATTTGTTCCTCCTTGCTAAATAGCCATAGTTAAATAACCATACCGCCGTTCGGTGCCAGCACTTGACCGGTGATGAACGACGCTTTTTCAGAAAGTAAAAAGCATACCGCATCGGCAATGTCCCGGGGAGTGCCCAGGCGCTCCAGAGGCGTTTGATCGGTGAGATCGCGGATCGTATCCACATCGTATCCGCGCATCATATCGGTCATTACGACACCGGGAGCGACGCAGTTGACCCGCACACCGGCAGGGCCGACCTCCTTTGCAAGCGCCTTGGTCATTCCGATCAGCCCGGCTTTGGCGGCAGAATATGCCACCTCGCAGGAGCCGCCGGTCTGTCCCCACATAGAGGAGATGTTGACGATGCTTCCCGCGTGGGCATGGATCATCGGCGGCAAAAAAACGCGGCAGGTGTGGAATGCACCGTCCAGATGCACCGACATCATATGCCGCCAGTCGGCGGGCATCATATCGGTCAGCATCACTTGGTGCGCAAAGCCGGCGTTGTTGACCAGCGCCGTCACCTCACCGAGCGCGTCCGCGATCTTGATCTGCATCCGCTCAACGGCGGCAAAATCCGACACGTCGCAGGCGAAAAATGCCGCCTCTGCGCCGCGCTTGTGCAAAAGCTGTAAGGTCTGCTGTGCCTCCGCGCTGTATTCGCGGGCGTTGATCGCCACGGCGTAGCCCTCCTCGGCGAGCTGCAACGCGATCGCCTGCCCGATACCGCGGGTCGAGCCGGTCACTAATGCCACATCCTTCATCGTTTTCCCTCCGTTCAGAGCGAAAGCGTCAGCGTGCGCCCCTGCGGCTTATAGGGGGTGTAGGTCACGCCGGTCATATCGAACATCCGCTTGGAGGCGATGGTGGAATCGGCGACCGTGTAGGTTGCGGAGGTCAGGGTGGCGCCTCCGATAT
>CALDHV010000175.1 GCA_937902305.1 uncultured Clostridia bacterium | reverse complement strand
CCGACGATACTTGGCTGGAAGCGGCCCGGGACAATAGGTAGGTGCCAACACAAAACAAAAAGCGGTCACGTAAGTGACCGCTTTTTTGTTTTGTAGATGTTAGATGTTAGCTGTTAGAAACCGCACTAAACTGTAACCCGCAATCGTATGAAACCGTAGGGGCGAACTGTGTTCGCCCGCCGAGTTTACAGCAAAATTTGTTGAAACAGCCGTAGGGCGGGGGTAGCCGAAGGCTCCGAGCGGGAGTGAATGACAGTCCGGGGGACTGTCAGAGCCGCGAGGTGACCGAGCCCGCAGGCGAGACAATGCCCGTTCCCGGCTGTTGCAGTAGGTGCGATGGTTCGCTTGGTGTCGTGTCGGTGACAGGGGGACGGTTCCGTTGTCCCCTTGACAACTTATTTTTGAGGACAACCGAACCGTCCCCGCCGTCCGCATTCGTTTTGCGTGTTACCCGGCGGTGCGGCTGTTGCAAACTGTATCGTCGCAAAGCGACGATACCCGTCCCTGTTGTCGGCATTCGTTTTGCAGATTCAGTTCTTTTCGGATTATCTTAAAGGTAATTTTTGAGATAATCGGTGCTGACCTGTAAACTCTCAAAGGGATTGCCGTTGATGAAGTTGGCATCCTGCTCGATGACATAACTTTGTACGCCGGTTTTGCGTGCGGTTTCGATGACACCGTCCCAATAGATGGAACCGTTACCGATCTCGGTCATCGTGCCGCAATAGTTTCCGCTGCGGTTATCCAGCCGGATATCTTTCAGATGCAGGATGTCCACACGCCCTGCCAGTTTTTCGATCCAGTACCGCACATCGTTGCCGCCGGCAGCCACCCAGCAGGTATCCAGCACGAAACTGACATTGTTTTTGTCCAATTCATCCGCCAAAATATCCATCAGTGTTTTGGTGCCGTCGATGCGCATAAACTCAAACTGGTGGTTGTGATAGGTGAGTTTGAATCCCTCTTTGGCGTACAACTCGGCGGTGCGGTTGAACTCCTCCACAAACTTTTTCAACTCATCCAACTCGCTCCGGGCATAGCGCGGCATTCCGCCGATCCCGATGTTGGTCGTGCCCAATGCCCGGTGTACGGCGATCGTTTCCTCGGGGGCGTTCAGGATCTTGTTGTAGTCGTAGTGTGTTCCCACAACGCTCATCCCGTATTTGTGCGCTAAACGGGCATATTCTGCCGGTTCAACGATAAAATCGCCGGCAGTCTGTAATTCCGTTATGCCCATTGCGGCGAGCTTTTTGAATGCCAGATCCATAAATTCGGCATCCTTCAGCACCTCACGAATGGTATAGACCTGTAATCCCAACGTTTTCATCTGTCTTCTCCTCCCGATATTTTATGACACTGTGTTGTTTCGGACGGTTTTCATTATATTCCTTTTTCCTTTTGCTGTCAATGATCAATTGTTTTTTGGCGTGTTTTCTCCTTTTTTATATTTGAGTGGGGAACAGCCGGTTACCGATTTGAATCGTACGCAAAAGTATTTGGCATCGCAGAAGCCTGTCTGTTCCGCAACCTGTTCCACCGAATAATATCCCGTGGAGAGCAGTTCCTTGGCGTAACCGATGCGAAGAACGTTGATATACTTGTTTGGTGTGGTGCCGAATACGGCGGCGAAACTTCGGCGGAATGATGTATCGCTCATTCCGCAAATGCGGCAGAGCTGTTCTACCGACAGGGCAGGATCCCGGTGCGGGCAGAGAATCCATGGATCTCTTTGACAGCACGGCATGGTATTTTTCGTATCGAAATGCATTTGCATTATCCCGGTTTTCCGCAAAGGAAAAGGGACAGATCGCAAAAACAGCGGCACACTCCTTGCGAAAATAGCGGGTATATTCCTTTATGAGCGCCGTTTCAAGTGCAAATGCAGACGGTGTCATGGCAAGATTGACACCGTTGATACCTGCCGCAGAATAATCGAATGCGTACGCCGACGGTCCCGAACCGAAGATAATCATTTCCGCCCGGGCGATCTTGCCGAGTATTTCTTCTGTGATCACCGTAACACCCCTTTCACTCAATTTCAGAAAAACCTCAAAGATAACCGCATCTGAAAGCCGTGCGACAGAGAGCGGGATCAAAACGAAGCGATGATCTGTCGGATATTCACGGTTTGCATTTTGTTCGGTTCGTTTTTCCGCAGAAGTTTTTCATAACACATCCCCTGTTCTGCCACCTGGGCAGGACTATTCTATATCAACCGATCATATTTGTCAACTGTGACGGTCAGTTTGCACATTTTGTCCTACTTTTGTGCAGATAATTACTTGCCGATTTTTGTGTTTGCGTGTATCATGATATCAGTTTCAGAGAAGATCTATCGCTCGGCAAAAGAAATAGGTCGATCGAATGGGGAGGAACAGCTCATGATCAAGGTGACGGTATGGAATGAGAACTACCATGAGAGAACGATGCCCGAGATGGCGGCGGTCTACCCGGAGGGGATCCACGGCGCTCTTGCCGGATTCTTATCAAAAGAAGATGACTTTTCCGTGAGGATCGCCACGCAGGATCAACCCGAGTTCGGATTACCGAAAGAAATACTGGATGATACGGATGTCCTGATTTGGTGGGGACACGCCATCCAGAACGATATTCCCGATTCTCTTGCCGAAGATATTGCCAACCGGGTGCAGCGGGGAATGGGATTGATCGCTTTGCATTCATCTCATTATGCCAAGCCGTTTCGGGCACTGGTCGGTATGGGCAGTTGTACGCTTCGGTGTAGGAATGACGATTATGAGCGGCTGTGGACGGTGGCGCCTGCTCACCCGATCGCCAAGGGCATTCCGTCCTATATCGAATTGGGAACGGAAGAAGTTTACGGAGAACACTTCAATATCCCTACCCCGGATGAATTGGTTTTCATCGGCTGGTACAGGGGAGGAGAGGTATTTCGTTCCGGGTGTTGCTGGAATTGCGGGTTCGGAAAGGTTTTTTATTTCCAACCGGGGCACGAAACATTCAACAGTTTCAAAAACAGATATATTCGGCGGATCATCGTCAATGCCGTCAGATGGGCAAATGCCGAGGTCAGACTGACCGGTGTCGCCGGATCATTTGAACAACAGGCGCCGGAGGACTGTTTGAAAGACGGGACAAAACTGACGCCTTATGTCGATGCCGATACGCAGGAGGAGGAAGAAGATTGAAGATCAACGGATTGAGGCTTGTATACGAGGATGATTTTCGAAGCGGATCGCTCGACCGGGAGCGGTGGGTGATCTATAATGACCGCAACGGAGAAAATGCCGAAGGTTGTGAGAATCTTGCATTCGTCAAGGACGGGAAACTGTTCATCGGGGCGGATCTGCAGGATCGGTCACTGCACGGGATGACGGGGTGCGAGATCCAGACAAAGCACAGTTTGTATTTTCAATACGGATATATTGAGATATCAGCCAAACTGTCACACCGACCGGGTGCCTGTTCTGCTTTTTGGCTTAATTCGGCAAGCCTTCCGTTTGACCGATTGCCCGAAGTGGACATCTATGAAAATTTCGGCAGAGATGACCGCTTGGCTCATAATCTCCACCGCTGGTGGTACGATAAGGATGAAAACGGTCAGCCGATCTATGGGGAGGAGCATCTGCACCATGATCAGTTTGCTTCTCAAACCCATTGGACACTGCGCAACACCTATCTGACCGGCGGCGACACGCTGTCCGGGCGATTCCACAGGATCGGATTGCTGTGGACACCGCAGGTGATGGAGTTTTATGTAGACGGCAACTGTTCCGTTGCCATTGATATCACCGATGCGTATTTCCGGGATTTTCATCAGCCGATGCACATCATTCTCAGTCACACGATCAATGATCCGACAAAGGCGGCGCAGGCGGGTGTGACCGCATCATATGATGAATATGAATATATCCGGCTGTATCAGGATAAAGACGGGATCTTACAGGACAGGCGTGACGGAGAGATCACGCTGTGACCGAAAGGAGCGGATCAAATGAAAGAATATGTTTGCAAAGTCTGCGGTTACAACCATGTCGGTGAACGACCGCCCGAAGTCTGCCCCGTTTGTGGGTGTGATTCCTCAAAATTTGAGGAAGAAAAAGAGAAAAAAGAGGAGAATTGATATGGGCTACCGTTTAACAAAATGCGGATCCAACCCGATCCTGACGGCAAAGAGCGGAAGCGGTTTCGAGGATCTGGGCACATTGAATCCGGCATGTATTTATGAAGACGGGGTATTTTATCTGTTCTACCGTGCCGCTGCAGATGACGATAAACATACGATCAGCATCGGTCTTGCCAAATCAACGGACGGTGTTCATTTCACCAGATGCTTTGACAAACCGATCCTGTCGCCGGATGAAGATTGTCTTGACGGCAACGGCATAGAAGACCCGAGGGTGATCAAAATGGACGGCTGGTATGTGATGACCTATGCCGCAAGACCGTATCCGACGGGGAAATACTGGCTTCCGAAAGAAGAAAGAACGGAATATGTGCCGGAGGATCTGCCGGAGTGCTTGCCGAAGATCTTACATACCAACGAATCCATGACATTCCTCGCCGTTTCAAAGGACATGATCCATTGGAAGAAACTCGGCAAAATAACCGACAGCCGCCACGATGACAGGGATGTGTTTTTCTTCCCCGAAAAGATCGGCGGACGGTATGTGATGCTCTCCCGTTCACAAAACAGAGTTGGTGAAAGTAACGGATGCGAAAAGCCATCTATCTGGATCTCTTATTCCGACGATCTGCTCGAATGGGACAACTACAAACTGCTGTGCAAGGGAGAACAGCCGTGGGAAGCCCAAAAAATCGGCGGGAGCACACCGCCGATCAAAACCGAAAAGGGCTGGCTTTTTCTGTATCACGGTGTGAGCGAGGGGGAACGGGGAGCGTATGCCGTCGGAGCGATGCTGCTTGACCTTAACGATCCCGAAAAAATCATTGCACGGACAAAAGAACCGATCATGGTTCCGGAACACGATTATGAAACATCGGGTTTTTACGGTGGCTGTGTTTTCCCGACCGGGGCATTCGTCGTCGAGAAAACGCTGTATGTTTACTACGGTGCAGGGGATCGCTACTGCTGTCAGGCAACGACCGACATCGGTCGGCTGCTTGACTATCTGACCGATGAATGAGCCGGGCTTTTCGGCGAAATAAATCCCTTGCGGGATTTTCGATATGCGCTGCGGCGCATGATATGTTGCTTCGCCACTCGATATGCGCTGCGGCGCATGGGAGGGATGATGTCTCCTGCCGTCGACTGAACCGCAAACCAACAACGAAACCGTAGGGGCGGGTCTCCGTGCCCGCCTGCTGAGCGTATCGCCTAATTGATTAAAACAATTTGTAAGGGGGTGTCGAGGGCACCGCCTCCTACGGCTGTTGCCATTTGTTGGCGGTATGCTCGGTGACGGTCGAATGTGAGTCGTTGTGGTGTTTTGGCTTTTTCTCCCGCATTTGATGTCAGCGTGTCAGTATCATGCACTGATACGGATCCGGCGAGGCAATTCCATGATATGTTTTTCCGGTGAGGAGATCGGTATAAGTGCCGTCAAAGCGATATCTCGCTCTGTTCCCGTTTCGTCCCAGTCCTCGGGATACCATGCCGCACCCAAATAGAGCGGTTTGATCTGCACCATATACACCACTCCGTTCTTGTTGGCTATGCTGTCAGTATAAACTGTTTGGCGACGGATTGCAAAAATTATTTCAATCAAATTTGCGGGTTGCTCGGCGGAATACAAAATGCTTATTTTACATTTTAGGGCAGAATTGTTCGGCTTTTCGTGTTGACATACGTGGGATATAAATGTATAATGTCACTCGAAATGCGGGTGCAGGCGGAATATTCCGCGCAGACGGGATCGGTCACGATGCGCCTGTGCTATAACGGCGACCGATACGACCCGACCGAGCAAACGGACTGGCTCCGTCAAGCCCTTATTCGCAACGCGGCGAAGGACATCCGGTATCGCTACTGCCCGGACGACGCCTTGAAAAACGAAATTACGCTGACGGTATTATAAGAAAAACGCTTAAACAGAGCGGGATTTTATCTCGCTCCTTTTATTTTCATTTTGCCGATGTTTTTTTCTGCTTTTCGGGTTGCATTATCGTGCGTTTTTTGCTATAATCAAATTAGTTATACGCAGGAAAGGGTGCCGCCGATTTATGACCCGGATCATCACGCAGGAAGAAAAGGACGCACAGCGCGTTTTTGCCGACGCCGTGCGGGAATATTACGCCGCGCTCGGCATCGCACAGCCCCTGGCGCTCGTGCGTACCTTCGGCTGTCAGCAGAATGTGTCCGACTCGGAGCATATCAAGGGAATGCTGGCTCTGATGGGATTCGGCTTCACCGAAACGCCCGAGGATGCGGACTTTATCCTCTTCAACACCTGCGCGGTGCGGGAGCACGCCTCCGACCGGGTTTTCGGCAACGTCGGACGGCTCAAAAGCCTCAAGCGGGAGCATAAAAATCTGCTCATTGCGGTCTGCGGTTGTATGGCACAACAACCACATATTGCCGAAAAGCTCCGCGAAAGCTACCCCTTTGTCGGGCTGGTGTTCGGTACGCACGTCATCCACCGCTTCCCGGAGCTGATGCTCAAGGCGTTGCGCTCCCGCGAGCCGGTGACCGAGATCCCGGTCGAGGACGGTGTGGTCGCCGAGGGCTTGCCGGTCTGCCGTGACAGTCATTTCAAGGCGTGGTTACCTATTATGAACGGGTGCAACAATTTCTGCACCTATTGCATCGTGCCCTATGTCCGCGGGCGGGAGCGCAGTCGTGCCCCGGAGGATATTCTCGCAGAGGCGCGGGCGCTGGTCGCCGCGGGGTATAAGGAGATCACCCTGCTCGGGCAGAATGTCAACTCCTACGGCAAAGCCGAGGGCTACGGGATGCGCTTTTCCGACCTTTTGCGCGCGATCAACGACATCCCCGGCGATTTTATCCTCCGCTTTATGACCTCGCACCCGCGGGACGCCTCCCGCGAGCTGTTTGACACGATCGCCGCCTGCGATAAGGTATCGCGGCATTTCCACCTGCCGGTGCAGGCGGGCAATGACCGCGTGCTCAAGGTGATGAATCGCCACTACACCCGTGAGCAGTATCTGTCTTTGATACGCTATGCACGGTCGGTCGTGCCGGATATTTCCTTTACCAGTGATATTATCGTCGGCTTCCCCGGAGAAACGCGGGCGGAGTTCGAGGACACGCTTTCTCTTGTCAAGGAGGTCGGCTTTACATCCCTTTTCACGTTCATATACTCCCCGCGGGTAGGAACGCCGGCGGCGCAAATGCCCGATCCCGTGGACGCGGACACCAAGGTGGCGTGGCTCAGGGAACTGACCGCCATCCAAGAGGAAATATCGGGGCGCATCTCGGCGCGGCTGGTCGGAACAGAGCAACGCGCCCTGCTGGAAGCCCGGCGCGACGGCTATACTGAGGCGCGGATGAGCGATAACCGCGTTGTGCGAG
>CALDHV010000174.1 GCA_937902305.1 uncultured Clostridia bacterium | reverse complement strand
ATGTGCCCCAGCAGTTTGAAAATCCCGAAAACCCCACCGCGCACCGCCACCAGACCGCACTGGAGATCCTGGAGCAGGTCGGCGGCACCATCGACGGCTTTTGCTCGGGGGTCGGCACCGGCGGCACGCTGACCGGCATCGGTGAGGTGCTCAAGGCGACCAATCCGCAGATCGAAATATGGGCGGTCGAGCCGCAGAATGCCGCCATTCTCGCCGGCGGCACGGTGGGCACCCATCTGCAAATGGGCATCGGCGACGGGGTCATCCCGGCGGTGCTCAATCAGAACATCTATCAGGATATTTACATCGTCTCGGACGAGGAGGCGCTGTCCACCGCCCGCGACCTGTGCCGGCTGGAGGGCATCCTCTGCGGCATTTCGAGCGACACCAACGTCGCCGCGGCGATACGGCTTGCCGAGAAGCTCGGCAAGGGCAAAACGGTCGTCACCGTCCTGCCGGATACCGCCGAGCGGTATTTCTCCACTCCCCTCTTTGCGAGAGAATAAAAACGCATCAACGAGGTGTTAAAAAAGTCTGTAGACTTCTTTAACACCTCATTTTTGTCAATTTTTCTTTTTTTGACATTTTCTCTTTTCTTTTTCCGAATTATCTGCTATACTGTATACGATTAGCCTAACAGGAATAATCCGAAAAGGAGGACACGACCGTGGCATTGGCTCTGCAAGAGGAAAAAGGGCGCGGCGGCAAAACTTTTTTGCTCGCGTTATTGACGGCAACCTTGCTGTTTTTGCCGTTCGTTATTATGGATCGCGGCTATTTTGTATATTTCGGCGATTTCAACGCCCAGCAGATTCCGTTCTATCAGCTGGCGCACGACGCCATCCGCGGCGGCACCGGCGAATGGAACTGGTTGACCGACCTCGGCGCGAACTTTGTCGGCTCGTACTCGTTTTATCTGCTCGGCAGTCCGTTTTTCTGGCTGACCGTTCCGTTCCCGTCGTCGTGGGTGCCGTATCTAATGGCACCCCTGCTCATTCTCAAGCTCGCGCTGGCGGCGACCACCGCCTATGCGTACTGCCGGCGGTTCCTCTCCCCGCGATATTCCTCGATCGCCGGTATTTTATACGCCTTTTCCGGCATCTCGATATACAACATCTTCTTCAATCATTTTTTGGAGCCGATGATCGTCTTCCCGTTGATGCTGCTCGGCATGGAGCAGTATATGAAGGAGAGCAGACGCGGTCTGTTCCCGGTCGCGGTGATGCTCGGTGCGCTGGTCAATTACTACTTTTTCATCGGTCAGGTGCTTTTCCTGATGATATACTGGTGTATTCGCGCCGGCTCCGGCGAATGGGAGCATAAGGTCCGCCGCTTTTTCGGGCTGTGGCTCCAGGCGATCCTCGGAACGGCGTGCGCCGCCATTCTGCTACTGCCGTCGTACTACGCCGTCGTGCAGAACGGGCGCACCGGCGATCTGCTGGAGGGGATGGGTTTTCTCATATACGGCACCGGACAGCGGCTCTATGACATCCTGCATAGCTTCCTGTTCCCGCCGGAGATCGTATCCCGTGCCAATTTCTTCCCGGACGCCAACAATAAATGGGCGTCGATGTCGGCGTGGCTCCCGGTATTCGGCTGTACCGGCGTCATCGCGTATTTCCAGTCCCGCCACCACCGCGATTGGCTGCGGCGGGCACTGACGGTGCTGTTCATCTGCGCGATAGTCCCCGGTCTCAACGCGGCATTCCAGCTATTCAACGCCATGTATTATGCGCGGTGGTACTATATGATGGTGCTGTTGCTCGCGCTGGCGACGATGCGTTGCTTTGAGGGCGAGGAAGAGGTCAACTGGCCGCGGGCACTCGGCTGGGCGGGCGGAATGACGGCGTTTTTCACCGTTTTCATCGGCATCATCCCGAAAAGCTGGACGCCCGACGAAGAGACCGGCAAGCTGGTCATCGGGTCGGAAAAATACCCGGACTGGTTCTGGCTATATGTGGCGATCGCCGCACTGTGCCTTACGCTGACCGCGCTTCTGGTGCAGATGCACAGCAAGGATCGCGCTCGTTTTCCCGTCCGCTGTCTGGCGGTATGCACCGTCGGCGCGCTATGCTTCGGGTGGTTTTCCGTCGGCACATGCAAATACATCTCCAACTTCCCCGCCGATTACGTCATTGATAAGCTCATCGAATCCGACGGCTTTGACCTGCCCGCGGGCGGCTTCTGCCGCACCGATATGAACGCCGGCATGGACAATCAGGGAATGTACTGGAAAATGCCCTGCATCCAGGCTTTCCACAGCGTTGTACCGGGGTCGGTGATGGAGTTTTATCAGTCGGTCGGCGTCACCCGCACGGTCGATGTTCATATTAAGCGTATCAGAGAGAAGATCGAGAATCCTGACAGGGAACAGAATTGGAGCATTAAGACCGTCTGGAGCAAAGGCTACAAATTCGAGACGAGGTAATCAGTAATGGCGCCGAGAACTGACGGTAAGCAGATATCGGCGGGCTTTGCCGTATTTCTAATATCGTTTCTCGTCCTTGAGACGATGATTGTATTTGCCGGATTACTTTTACTTTCATATGAGAATATGTATACCAATCTCATTGATGAAGTAGAAGTTGATTCTAATTCGGCGACGACAGATCTTGCGAACGACATAGCTTATATTGCTTCTCTTCAGAATGACAAATTTGAATATACTTTGAATGATGACGGCTCGGAGAATTTCAAGAATTCACGTGTCGTTGATAAGTTTGTTAATTCATATACTTATCATTCTATCGGAGCTATCTACATTACAGATGGTGACGGGCAGATCTGTTGCCGTAAGAATGTAGTAACTCTTGTTGAGGATAGTCTTCAGGTTACGGATGATGTTCCGCAGAAGATTTCCCAGGAAAACGTCTTAAATATGTTGTCTGAAGCTAAGACTTACGGACAAGCACAGGAACTTACGAACATTGACGGAAGGATCAGGATCGTAAACTGTGTGCGTATTACAGGCACCGATTATTTTTGCATTGATCTTAAATGAGTTGTGTTTTAAGAAGTTCAAGAGAG
>CALDHV010000173.1 GCA_937902305.1 uncultured Clostridia bacterium | reverse complement strand
GAGAGCAAATGATCTTCTATCAGCAATACATGATGAAGAAGTTGATATGATTCTCTGTGCAATTGGTGGAGATGATACATATAGAGCGACTTTACAAGCAGTAGCTATTGCAGAGATGTTCCAATGTGCTAATTTACCAGTATATTTATTGTTAACTGAATCAACAGTAGCATAACTGTTATCTAAAAATTCTAATGTTTCATCAATTACTTCATATATATTAATATAGCCATTGCTATCATTAATCCATCTAATGTCTCTTGTAATTTGTCAAAGAATCTCATTGCTAACTGTAACTAATAAAAACTATTGAAAGATAAAGAATACAGCATCATTACATACAACATTGGGCTTGGTATCTATTTTTTCACACCTTGAAAATGGGCGCAAAAAAGCCCATAAACCGCGTGGTTATGGGCTTTTTCGCGTGGTATCTTTTTTGGCACCACATGGTGGTGGAAACAACAGGGCTCGAACCTGTGACCCCCTGCTTGTAAGGCAGGTGCTCTACCAGCTGAGCTATGCTTCCAAACATCAGCCATAATCCGGCGACGCTCATCATAATACACTATACGGGGACATTTGTCAACCCCTTTTTTACGAAAAATGCCATTTATTTTCCGTCCCGCCGCAAAAGCGGGCGGGAACAACCGCGCCCGCCCGCTTTCTTGGTTCAGTTACACGGCCGCTTACAACCGCATCCGCCCGAGGCATCCGTCTCGCTCGCCGGCGGGAAAAACTCGTTGACCGGGAAGCTCATCTTCTGGAACAGGTCGCACGGGCTTTCGGTGGTCGGCGGGCATTCACGGTTCGGCATACAGTAATCGTACACCGGCATCAGCATCTGCACATTGCGGATAAGCTGAACGATGGTGAAAATGCCCAGCGACACAACGACGATGCGGGAATCCGCCTTATCGAAGAAATTGCCGCCGTAGCGATTGCACAGGCCGACCGGGATACAGCCGCAGTCGCCGCAGTCATAGTGACAGCGGTCACACGGGTCGATCAAACGGGCATCCAGCACAACCGGCTCCGCGATCTGCACACAGCAGCGCGGCATATTGCGGGTCGGCATTTCCTGGCGGTCGTGCTCATCCGGGCAATACTCACTGCTGAACACACGCACGTGTCCCTCACTGCCGTACAGGATCACCTTTTTGCGGAATACGCCGATCCCGTGGCAGGAATTACACGGCACCGAATGACCGCCATACACCTCGACCTCCACATCAAAGTAGAAGGTCAGATCGCAGGAATAATACCCGCGATTGAACGGCAGTGCCTCCACATCTATGTAAGTGGTCAGCACCTCCGCTTTTTTCGTCCGGATTCCGGTCGCGTGATCGACGATCATCTGGTCGCGCTCGGTGAAGAACAGCCGCATTCCTTCGATACAGTCTTTATCATAACCGCCGTCAAGCCCGAATTACAGCTCCACCCAACCGGAAACATTGATCCCGACCGGCTTTTTGCCGACGCGATCCAGGCGATTGGTTACGCGATACCGTCCGTTGACCGGCTGACCGTCGTAGAGGAAATACGTCCCGGAACGGGTAACAGACAGCTTTCCGGTGCTGGCAAGATACAGCTTTCCGGCGGTCAGCGAGATCGGATAGCCTGGCGTATAGCTCGGCTCCGGCGCGTCAATTTTCGCCACACGACCGGCAAGTGCCGTCAGATCGTCGCTATCCACCCTGCCGTCGCTGTTGAGGTCGTAGCGTTTCTGCTCCTCTCCCGAGAGAGACGCGATCCCCGCCACCGCCTGCGTCACCCGCGTCAGATCGTCGCTTGTCAGGGCGACCTCCTTGACCGGCGCATCGTAGGGCACCGCGAACATATCGCAAATGGCGTGTACGGTTTCCTCCGCCGTCTGCGCCATCCCATCCGCATGGAACCACGCGCAGTCCAACGCATTGTCGTGGAAGAACAGCTCATCATAGAGGCACACCATCTTGGTGGTGTTGATCTCGTAGAGATCATCGGTCGTCTTGGCGCGCCATTTGTAGCCGTTGTACGCCTCCAGCGCCTTACGGTACTTGCCGATGACCGCCGCCTTTTGCTGACTGGCGGCATTCGGATAGCAATAGGTTACGCTGTATCTGCCGCCTCCTGCATTGGTGTGCGCGACATAGTAGAGGTCGGCACCCCAATTATTTGCCTCAGCCGTGCGGGTGGTCATCGCCTTGGAGCCGGTCAGTGACTTGTCGCCGCGCTTGACGGCAAAGCCCAACTCAACCAGTCGTTTTTCGACGATGTCCATATACGCGTTTGCGTGGACGTTTTCCCCGCATTTGTCGGCGCATTTGGTGGGATTGTCGGTCGCGTGTGCCGCCGGGGACAAATAGATCTTATAGGCCATCAGGACTCCCCCTTTTGCTGTTTTTCCAATGCACGCTTGCACTCCGGCGGAGTTTCGTAGGTCATGGCGCGTTCGCTGTCGGAGACTCCTGCGGTGGTCGGATCGACCAGCACGCCGAGCGTGGTCAGCGCCATTACGATCGTCCCGATCACGCGGGTGACTTCATCGCCGGAAAACGGCAAAGTCACCCCGATTGCGCCGAGGGCGTTGTAAACAAACGCCACCAGCGCGGGAATGACCGTCATCCAAAAAACGGGGTTTTTCAATCGCACCTTCCAGTTAATCATATCGTTTTCTCCTTTCTGAATCTTGTTCCAGATCGCCGATGCGATGACTGCAGACCTTGAGTTGCTCCTCCAGCACCGGGATCCGACGGGCAAAATGGTTGTGCTCCCGCACCTCACGAGTCAGCTCCTCCAGCCGGCTATCAATAACCGCCTGATTGACCGCCAGCTTGTGTTGCATTTGATCGTTATTTTTCCGGGATTGCGCCAGCACGCCGATAAGGGTCAGCACACCGACCACGACCGAGCCGGCAAAGGAGATCAGCGCCACGATAATATCCTGCATCACGCTTCCTCCGTCACGCCGTAGCGTGCCAGTAGCTCCTTGACCTGCGGATTTTTCAGCACCGTTTTTTGCTGACCTGGCGGAAGCGCATCATACAGCGCGGCAAGCGCGGCGTGCGTCTCGTCGATACGGCTCTGTGTCCGCTCCTCAAGCTTATTCCTCGTCATTGCACACACCCAGCCTTTCCAGCGCGTCCTCATAATCCTCGGCGGATGACTCCTCCGGAGGAAGGGCGCATTTTTCCCATACCCATACGATGGTGTTGTTTGTTTCTTCCGGGTGAGATTCCCAGTAGAAGCCCTCGACCTCCTCCGGCATCGGCGGCTCAATGACCGGAAGATAGCCGTTCGCAGCCAGCCATTCCGGCGACGGCGGATTGCAATGCGTATGCCCCTCGGAAATCGCCCGCGGCGCATATTGCAAGCAAAATCCGTTTAGTTTTGCATATTTCACCGGTATTCCTCCTTTTAATCCGTATTGATGACCGTCCACCCCGGCGGGTTTCTATCCACGCCGGGCGTGCTTGTATCGAGCGCCGACGGACAGTAAAACGTGCCGGTCGGCGACACGTTTTTGACCCAATCGCGTTGTCCGGAAGATCTCCATACCGTCAGCCCGACCCGGATAACAGACAGGTTGGTACAACCGCTGAACATTTCGCCGTAGGTATAGTTGTATGTTGACGAACTCGTCGGCAGGTACGGTGCCTGTGTCAGCGCGGTACAGCCCTTGAACATATAGCGATAGCTGTTGAGCGCCAATGTCGTCGCAGGAAGCTCGGGCGCCGAAAGCAGTGTTGTGCATCCGTCAAAAGCGTGTACGAACATAGACGTCGTGGTGCTCGTCTGCGTGCAAGTCTTATCCACAAGGGACATCATATTTCCGCTTGCCGCCACCCTACCCGTCGATGTGAAATGCAGATATACCGTCGGGCTTTCGCTAAAGCTCGTATTGTCGCCGCGAAAATAGCACTTTTCGCCGACCGCAAGGCTGATCGGTGTGCCGAAGGTATACGCCGTCCACGATACGCCGTCGGTCGAATATTCGATCGCCTGCCCCTTGGTCAGCGTGCCGACCTTGCTCCACGCGATCGCCGTTGCATCGACGGCGGTAAAGCAAAGATACGACAAAGCCGTCTCCTGCCGATGACGCATCATCGCGGCGCGGCGCATCAATAGCGATGTCATGCCGTCACCTCCGTATACAGCGCGGAAACGATATAATCCCCGCTTCCGTCCGTCACCCACAGGCAGCGATACAGCACCTCATAGACCGTTCCTTGCGTCCAGGTCGGCTCATTCTCCCAAACAATGGAAAAGCCCTCCGGCACCGTATCGGTCAGTGACATATTCGCCCCTGCGCGAAAGGTCAAGCCGGCGACAAACTCTGCCGGCTCACTGTCGATCGCCAATGTCGCCGCCACAGTAGAAACGGTCTGTGAAATGACCGCCGTTTCGTTGTGGTGGAGCGTGACCGTCCCGGTGCTTTGCAGAGATATGCGCGGTGTCGCAGACTGTGCCTGTGCCGCCGATGTCGCCGCCTGCGCCGCGTAATACGCCGCGTTATTGTGGTAGTAGACAGAGGAGGTTGCGTTGATCTCGTACGGCACACCCATAATGTCGATGGTGCCGTTGGCATATCCCTGGGCGCGTTCCCGCTCGGTGCGCGCCATATCGCAATAGTACGATGCGTTATCGTGCCAGCCGACCTGCCCCTGCGTGACCAGCTCTTCATTCATCCTGCCGTTTGCGTACGCCTCCGATTTCAGCGCGTAATTCCGCGCCTCCTCGGCGCTGTCCGCGGCGTGCTGGGCATCCTGCTCGGCGCCGCTTGCCGCAGAGCCGGTCTGGGTATACAGCGTTTCGATCTCATCTGCCATTTCCTCGGCATCCGAGAGCAGAGCGTTGATGCGAGTCTCCATCGCGGAAAACTCGCTTTGCATCGGGATCACCGCTGCCGTCGCATCCACCGCCGGATCGACCAGGAAATGCATCATCGCTGTCTTGCGTATCTCGCCATCCGGCCCGACCGCGCGGATCGTCGCCCTCAGAGTACCCGGCAACAGCGTATGCTGATACAGCACTGTCCAGGTCAGCAACACGCCCTCCTCGGTCGTTTCCTTTTCCAGCAGGGCAATATCCGTTTCCGCCTCGCAGTCCACCGTTACGGTCGTTTCCTCTGCCTCGGTCACGGTGGTCGTGCCGCTGGTCGTGCTGGAGCCCTCCTCGGTCAAACGCTCACTCTCGGTTTCGGTGGTCTGCTTTTGCGCCGTTTTGCTTTGCGTCACCGTGGACAGATCGAACGCCATATCCACATAGAACTGATATGCGGCATAGCCGGGGTCTTTCAGCAAAAACTGCCGCGTCTCGGCAAGATTTTCCCCGCGATATGCCAGATGCCGCTCCTCCTCCGGAATAGACGCGATCCAATCCGAAATAATGATCATATTGTCTCTCCTTTCTGTTGTTCCCACCACCCGGTCAGACGCCGTTCGATCATCGCCGCGTCCGCTGACGGCGCACGGTGCAAAAAAATGTCAATCCGTTTGCCACGCGGCAAACGAACGACGCCGACCGGTTCGGTGAAATCAGACTTCTCCATGGCTCTCACCCCAGTACACTATATGTAACAAAATGCCGTCGCACCCCACTTTTTTCGCCGGTTTAGGGCAAAAAACAGCAGTACGACGGTTTTGCCGCATAAAAAAGCAGCTGTGCTCACCCTGCACGGCTGTTTTTGTGTACAATTCTATTGTAAACGAACATTTGTTCGCTGTCAAGCGTTTTTTGAAAATTGTGCCAAAAAAAAGCATATAGTAGAGCGGAAAGGAAGCGATAGTATGAACGCGGTGCTGTATTTGCGCAAAAGTCGGGCGGATGACCCACACGAGGAGGCGACCGAGACTCTGCGACGGCACGAGGAGACCCTGCGGGCACTTGCCGCCGCGCGGGACATCCTCATCATCGGGGTGTATCGGGAGGTGGTATCGGGCGACCGACTGGAGGGACGCACGGAAATGAAACGCCTGCTTGCAGACTGCCGCCACCCGCCGTTTGACACGGTGCTGTGTATGGATATTGACCGGCTCGGGCGCGGAAGTATGGCGGAGCAAGGACTGATACTGGACACCTTCAAGGCGGCGGGGGTGCGTATCCTGACCCCGCGCAAGGAATACGATTTATCGGACGATATTGACGAAACCTATTCGGAGTTTGAGAGCTTTATCGCCCGGCAGGAGCTGAAAGCCATCAAGCGCCGTTTGCGGCGCGGCATCCGTCATTCCGCCGAGCAGGGGGCGTTCGTTTCCGCCCCGCCCTACGGCTATCGGCGCACCGTCACGGACGGCAAACCGACCCTTGCCCCCGTCGAGGAAGAGGCGGAGGCGGTTAGGCTGATCTTTTCGCTGTATACCGAACAGGGTTGCGGCTGTCGGCAGATCGCCGACCGCTTGCAGGCGATGGGGTATCTCCCCCGCCGCGCGGCTTCCTTCAGCCGCACCGCCGTGCTGGATATTCTCAGCAACCCGGTCTATATCGGACGGATCGTGCGGACAGGCGCCGACCCGGTAGACGCGCCCGGGCTGCACCCGCCGCTGATAGCGACGGAGCAATTCGATGCGGCGGCACAACTGCGTAAACAGCGCGGACATCCGCCGCGCGGGAAACGGCCGTTGCAAAATCCGCTCGCCGGGCTGGTCGTATGCGGGCGATGCGGACAAAAGTGGCAACGCCTGCCGGCAAGCGCGTCCCGCGCATACGACCTACTGGGATGCCCGCGCCGGGGTTGCCTCGGCACGCTGAGGCTGGCGGACGCGGAGGAGGCGGTACGGCGGGGCATACAGCCGCTCCTGCCGGAGGAGCTGTTCCCGCACAACGAGCCGCCCGCCGATGCCACCGCCACCCGGCGGGAGCAGATCATCTGCCAAAGGGAACGCCTTTACACCTTAGTAGAGCAAGGCGTTTACACCCCGCAGGAGTACGCCGCGCGACGCGCCAAGCTGGACGCACAGATCAATGCCGCCACACCGCCGCCGGTCTGTCCACCGCCGCCGGTTTCCCCCGAAGCGGCATACGACAAAGCATCGGCGGCGGGCAAAAACGCCTTTTTGAAACAGCTATTGACCCACATCGAGATCGACCGCGGCGAGAGTGGATGGGAAATACATCTTTTTGCTCGCTGACCGTCGCCGTTGACGGCGTTCATTCAGAACAGCTGTCATACACCCGCCCGGCATCAACACAGACGGCTTCCTTACATCCGCCATCGCGGGAAAACTTGGGGTCTCCCATTGACTATGTCCTCCTTATACAGATTTGAGCAATGCCGCACCGCGCGGTGGCACGGCATATTGCTCCGCTATCATTGTATTCACCGATGTCCGCGCCGGTGACAAAAACGGGAGGCTGTCATCCGCGACAGCCTCCCGTTTGAAAGTCCCATTATTGATCCATCAAGTCCCGCATCGTGTACAATCCGGCGGGCTTATCCAGCAGAAACCGCGCCGCGCGGAGCGCACCGACCGCGAAAATATCCCGCGACTGTGCCTCGTGCGACAGTCGGAGCACCTCGTCGCGTCCGGCAAAAATGACCTCGTGCTGACCGACGACCGTACCGCCCCGCAGAGAGGCGATGCCGATCTCGCGCGGGTCGCGCTTCTGCCGCCGTTCATGGCGGTCATATACGATGTCCGGCGTAAAGGCAAGCCCCTTTTCAGCCGCCTGTGCCAGCATTTTCGCCGTGCCGGATGGCGCATCCAGCTTTTGATTGTGATGCATTTCCAAAATCTCAATATCGTAGCCGTCCCCCAGCACCGCCGCCGCCTTTTCGGTCAACGCCGCCAGCAGAGCGACCCCGAAGCTCATATTACTGCTGAAGAAAACCGGTACCTCCTGCGCGGCGGCATCGACCAAGGCGATCTGCTCCTGCGACAGCCCGGTAGTCGCCAGCACCAGTGGCAAGCGCCGCTCACGCACATACGCCAGCTCCTCCTCCAGCGCGGCGGGATTGGAAAAATCCACCACGACATCCACGGCAGAGGTACACTCCGTCGGATGGGTCAGCACCGGAAATGCCGCCTCTCCGCCGGCGAGATCGACTCCTGCAACGACGGTGACATCCGGCTGTTCCGCTGCGATCGCGGCAACGGCGCGTCCCATTCTGCCCCGGCATCCGCATAATAACAGCTTCATCCGTCAGCCTCCGATCAATCCGTGATGCCGTAGCGCGTCATCCAGTGCGGCAAGCACCTTTTCCTCCGCGCGATACAGCGGCAGGCGGCAATCCCCGACACCCAATCCCATACGGTTCATCGCCGCCTTGACCGGGATGGGGTTGACATCCAAAAACAGCGCGTTCGCCAGATCCAGATACTCCAGTTGGATGGCGCGACTGCCCGCTACATCTCCGTCAAACCAGCGGCGGCACATATCGTGTACCACCTGCGGCACGACATTGGACAGCACCGAGATGACCCCGACACCGCCGAGTGACAAAATCGGTACGATCTGGTCGTCATTGCCGGAATAGATCGGTACATCGCACAGCGCGGCAAGCTTCGCCACACTCGACAGATCACCGTTCGCCTGCTTGATCCCCACCACCGTGTCGATATCGCGGTACATCTGCGCCATCGTTTCGGGCAGGATGTTGACCCCGGTACGGGACGGGACATTATAAAGTATCAGCGGCAGATCGGTCGCCGCGGCAATGGTGCCGTAATGCGCCACCAGCCCGCGCTGGGAGGTCTTATTGTAATACGGCGTGACAAGCAGCAACGCATCGGCACCCATACGCGCCGCCGCGCGGCTCATCATCACCGCGTGCGCGGTATCGTTGGAGCCGGTACCGGCGATGACCGGCACCCGCCCGGCGGTATGCTCGATGACGACGCGCAATGCCTCCAAATGCTCCTGCGCCGACAGCGTAGGTGCCTCCCCGGTCGTCGCGCAGGCGATGATCGCGTCGGTATGCCCGGCGATCTGCCGATCCACCAGCTCGCGAAGCTTATCGTGATGGATGGTACCGTCCGGCAACATCGGTGTGACCAGTGCCACGCCCGCTCCGGTAAATACAGGCTGTTTCCCCATTTTCAAACCGCCTTTCCGTGTTATATTACCCGGTTCAGTCTATTCAGCGGGCGGCTTCGATATACCCGTCCGCGCAGAGCAACTCCGCCAACAGCACGCCGCCGCCCGCGGCACCGCGCAGGGTGTTGTGGGACAGACCGACGAATTTATAGTCAAACTGGGTATCCTCCCGCAGTCTGCCGAGAGAGACGGTCATACCGCCCTCCAGATCGCGGTGAAGCTTCGCCTGCGGGAAATTGTCCTCCTCAAAATACCGCAGGAAATGCTCCGGCGCGGTCGGCAGATGCAACTGCTGAGGACGCCCGGAAAACTCCCGCCAGCGGGAGATAATCTCCTCCTTGGAGGGCTTGCGGTCAAACCGCACAAAGGAAGCCGCAAAGTGCCCGTTGCTGACCGGCACTCGCAGACATTGCGCGGTAAAATGCGGCGTTGTGGCGGGAACAATCTGATCGCCGACGATCTTGCCCCATACCTTGAGCGGCTCCTGCTCGGACTTTTCCTCCTCACCGCCAATATACGGGATGAGGTTATCCACCATCTCCGGCCAGCGTTCAAAGGTCTTGCCGGCGCCGGAAATCGCCTGATAGGTGCAGACGACCACATCCTTGACACCGAACTCATCAAGCGGGTACAACGCGGGGACATAGCTTTGGATCGAGCAGTTCGATTTGACGGCGATAAAGCCGTGGCGCGAGCCGAGCCGCTTGCGCTGGGCGGGGATGATCTCCTCGTGTTGCCAGTTAAGCTCCGGGACGATCATCGGCACATCCGGTGTAGAACGGTGAGCGCTATTGTTGGAAATGACCGGGCATTCCGCCTTGGCGTACGCCTCCTCGAGTGCGCGGATGTCCGCCTTGGGCATATCCACCGCACAGAAAACGAAGTCCACCTGCGCCGCGACCGCCTCGACCTGCGAAGCGTCCAGCACGACCATGGATTTCATACTTTCCGGCATCGGCGTATCCATCGCCCAGCGTCCGGCGACCGCCTCCTCATAGGTCTTTCCGGCGGAACGGGGGGAGGCAGCCAGCGCGGCGACCTCGAAGTAGGGATGGTCCTCCAGCAGCGTCAGGAACCGCTGCCCGACCATTCCGGTGGCGCCGATAATTCCGACACGGTAATTCTGTTTCATAAAAAAGATCCTTGAGCCTTGCGAATGATTCTTCTCCGATTTTTGAGAGGATGAATTTCGCATAGCTTGAAGATTCCTTGTTGAACCACTTCTGGCATTCTTCCGCGGAGATCTTTCTTTTTTCCGTGATCAGAAAATTCCTGCAGGTACATTCAATGTTTTTTTCAGCGAAGATTTCAGATGCTGTCTTTTCATCCCAGTTGAACAGATCGTTCTGTCTGTCGCTGAAAAATTCCTTCTCTGCATTCTCAGTCTTTACAAGGACTTCTTCATCTTCCTTTGAGATTTTTCTTTCGGCAAAAAGATTCTCTCTTATCAGCAGTCCAAGATGCTGGCCGCTGGAAGGAATCCTCTGGCTGATGATTGCCCGGGCATTTTTTGAGAGCAGCGGAAAAAGTTCCTTGCTTCCATCCGCAACTTCAAGTGATGCGAATGAAATGTCCTTTTTATTTTTTCCGGTTCCTTCAAAAGCTTCTTTCCATCTTCCATGGAATTTGATAAGTGGAACATAATAATTTAATTTGTCATAAGTCTTCTTTTGTTGTTGACTTTGTTCAAAAATATTCTTTACTTCAAGGATAACGGCACAATGAATGCCGACTTCCTCACAAACCAGAATATGTCTGTTGTTAACAGAAAAGCTCTCGAAGGTACTGTTCTCGCTCACACAGAAGGCGGAGTTCCGAATATTATTCTTGAGCTTGACGATACAACAGAAGAAAATGTCGGCTATATGATCTATTTCTTTGAGAAGGCTTGTGCAATTTCAGGCTATGTTCTCGGTGTAAATCCATTCAATCAGCCGGGGGTTGAGAGCTATAAGGCAAATATGTTTGCACTTCTCGGAAAACCGGGCTATGAAGGTGCTAAGGCTGAACTTGAAGCAAAGCTTGGCTGATGCCGGCTTGAAATATATTACTAAAATACGTCACAAATGCCCTATGGCATGGAAGGAGTAAATTATGATTAAACTTATTACCGGAAAAAAAGGAACAGGAAAAACTAAGATTCTTATTGACCAGATTAATGACGCTGTTAAATCTACAAACGGCAATCTCGTTTGCATTGAAAAAGGCGATAATATCAGACGTTCTATCAGCTTCAGAGTAAGATGGTGTGATACAGAAAGCTTCGCTGTTGAAGGCTATGATTCTTTCTACGGCTTCGTTGCAGGTATGCTCGCAGGCAACTATGATATCAAGGATATCTTCGTTGACGGCATTCTTAAAATCGGCGGTCGTGATTTCGATGAATTAGGCAAGCTTCTTGAAAAGCTTGATAAGCTCACAGGCGAAGAAGCTAATATTGTATTTACAGTTTCTGCTGATGCTTCTGAACTTCCTGAAAGCGTTACACAGTTCATTAAGTAATCTGAATGCTCCTTTCCTGATGTTTTATGCGT
>CALDHV010000172.1 GCA_937902305.1 uncultured Clostridia bacterium | reverse complement strand
ACATGATTCTCGTGATGCCGGACAACATGAGCGCCGAGCGCATCCGCCTTGCGAAGGCGTATGGCGCCGAGGTGGTGCTGACCGACGGCTCCCGCGGTATGGCGGGCGCGATCGACAAGGCGAATGAGCTTGCCGCCGCCATCCCCGGCAGTTACATCCCCGGACAATTTGACAATCCCTCCAATCCGGCGGCGCACTACGCCTCCACCGGCCCCGAAATATGGCGGGATACCGATGGCAAGGTGGATATTTTCGTCGCGGGTGTGGGTACCGGTGGCACCATCACCGGGGTCGCGCGGTATCTCAAGGAGCAAAACCCCGCCGTGCAGATCATCGGCGTGGAGCCTGCCAATTCCCGCGTTTTGGCGGGCGGCAAGCCCGGCGCGCACGGCTTGCAGGGCATCGGTGCCAATTTTGTCCCGGCGGTGCTGGATATGGCGCTGTTGGATGAGATCATACCGATCACCGATGACGAGGCATATACTTATGGCAGGGCGCTTGCGCATCGAGAGGGACTGCTGACCGGCATCACTGCCGGAGCGGCGGTCTGTGCCGCATTCCGGGTGGCAAAACGCCCGGAAAACGCCGGCAAAACTGTTGTCGCCCTGTTGCCGGATACCGGGGAGCGGTATTTGTCCACTCCGCTTTTCTGCGCGGAAAACGAATGAAACCCATCCGATAAACACACACTATCCGCAAAGGAGGAAACGCCGTGGAAACCTACCGGGTAACGGGAATGACCTGCGCCGCGTGCAGTGCGCGGGTCGAAAAAGCTGTGATTGCCGTTCCGGGCGTGACCTCCTGCGCGGTCAGTCTGCTGACCAACTCTATGACTGTGGAGGGCACTGCCTCGCGGGAGGCGATCACAGCGGCGGTCAAGCACGCCGGGTATGGTATTGCCGCTCCTGCCGCGCCGACCGATCTGACCGATACCGCCACTCCCGCTCTGCGGCGGCGGCTGACCGTGTCGGTCGTGCTGTTATTGTTGCTGATGGTGCTGACGATGGGTCATATGCTCGGCATCCGGTTGCCGCTTGACCCGGCGGTGCAGGGCGTATGTCAGCTTTTGCTGTCCGGCGCTCTGTTGACCGTCAACCGCCGCTTCTTTGTCAACGGCTTCAAGGGCGCGATCCACCGTGCGCCGAATATGGATACGCTGGTCGCGCTCGGTGCCGGAGCGGCATTTCTGTATAGCTCCTGCGTGCTGGTGTTGCTGTTGCAGGCGCGGGCAGGCGGCGATACCGCCGCCTCGCTCACGCATCTGCACGGGCTGTATTTCGAGTCGGCGGGGATGATCGTCACCCTCATCACAGTGGGTAAAACACTGGAGGCGCGCTCCAAAGGTCGCACCACCGATGCGTTACGCGGGCTGATGGCACTTGCCCCGCAGAACGCCGTTTTGCTCAAAAACGGCACGGAAACGACCGTGCCCATATCCGCAGTCGCGGTCGGTGACATCTTTATCGTCCGACCGGGCGAAACGATCCCGACCGATGGGGAGATTATCGAGGGCGGCGGCGCGGTGGATGAAGCCGCGCTGACCGGCGAAAGCATCCCGGCGGATAAGCACATCGGTGACAAGGTTGCCGCCGCGACGCATAACCGTTCGGGCTATCTCGTATGCCGGGCGACCGCCGTCGGGGAGGACACAACGCTGTCGCAGATCATTCGTCTGGTGCGAAATTCAGCGACCGGCAAAGCGCCGATCGCCCGCACCGCCGACCGCGTTGCCGCGGTATTCGTACCGACGGTCATGGCGATAGCCGCCGTCACCGTTGCCGTATGGCTTTTGATTGGGCAAACGGTCGGCTTTGCGCTTGCGCGCGGAATATCGGTGCTGGTCATCAGTTGCCCCTGCGCACTCGGCTTGGCGACCCCGGTCGCCATTATGGTGGGCAGTGGGCTTGCCGCCCGCAACGGCATTTTATACAAACCCGCTGCTGCGCTGGAGCGGGCGGGGCATATCAAAACGGTGGTGCTGGACAAAACCGGTACCGTCACGGTCGGTGAGCCGCGTCTGACCGATACGGTCGCCGTCGGAGACGCGGGGGAGCTGTTATCCCACGCCTATGCGCTGGAGGTGCACAGCGAGCATCCTTTGGCGGGTGCGATCTGCCGCGCCGCCGAGGAAAAAGGGCTGACACCTGCGCCGGTCACGGATTTTGAAGTCCTGCCCGGCAACGGCTTGCGGGCGCGGCTCGACGGGCGGGAGCTGATCGGCGGCAGTGAAACGTATATCGGCGGACGGATCGCAGTGGACAGAGGCACCGAAAATACCTGTCGCGCTCTTGCCGAAGCGGGCAAGACACCGCTATTATTCGCCTATGACGGACGCTTGCTCGGCATGATCGCCGTGGCGGATGTTTTGCGTCCGGACAGCCGGGAGGCGGTCGGAGAATTGCACCGTATGGGTCTGCGGGTCGTAATGCTGACCGGCGATAATGCCGCCACTGCCGCCGCGATCGGAAACGCCGTCGGCGCCGATGAGGTTATATCCGGCGTTCTGCCGGACGGCAAAGAGGCTGTCCTGCGTGAATGGGAGCAAAAGGCCCCCGCCGCGATGGTGGGGGACGGCATCAACGATGCACCCGCCCTGACCGCCGCCTCCTGCGGCATCGCGATCGGCGCGGGAACGGATATTGCCATCGACGCGGCGGATGTCGTGCTGATGCGCAGTCGGATGAGCGACCTGCCCGCCGCTTTGCAGATCGGACGCGCCACCCTGCGAAATATCCGGGAAAATCTCTTTTGGGCGTTTTTTTACAATACGCTCGGCATCCCGCTGGCGGCGGGTGTGTTCATCCCATGGCTCGGGTGGCAGTTAAGCCCGATGCTTGCCGCCGCCGCGATGAGCCTTTCCAGTATATGTGTCGTGCTCAATGCCCTGCGGCTCAACCTGTTCCGACCCTTCCGGGCGGATGAAAAGAAAGGAACGAAAACGATGGAAAAAATCCTGAAGGTCGATGGAATGATGTGCCCGCATTGTGAGGCACACGTCAAGGAGGCGCTGGAAGCCGTCCCCGGCGTGGAAACGGCATCTGCCGACCACAAGAGCGGCACCGTCCGGGTCACGCTATGCGGTGAAGCGACCGAGGACGCTCTGCGCGATGCGATCATCAAGGCGGGGTATCGCCCGCAATAAAGAGGAGGAAACGGATTGGAGCTCAAACGACCGGATCGGCGCGTCTGGACGGTGCTTGCCGCTTATGGTGGGCTGTCCGTCCCGGCAATGACGGCGGTCGCGTGGGCTTTGTCCCGGTTTCATCCGGCGTTTTGGCTTTTGTCGGTGGTTTGGCTGTGCGCCGTGCTGGGTGTTTGCACCGTCATCCTGCCCTTGCGGGCAAAGCACGCCCGCTACGGCGCGGATGACAGCGGCATTGTGGCGGTGCGGGGAGCGTTTTTTGTAAGCCGCCATCGGATGCGTCAAAGCGCCATCCGCCGCATCACCGTCATCTGCTCCCCGATCGGGCGTAAAATGGGCTTTTCGGCGGTATGGCTGGCGGCGGCGGGCAGTTGGCTGATGCTGGTCGGTATCCCGACCGCGGAGGCGGACGGCTGGTGTCGCCGTCTGATGCGCCCGTGACGGCGCGGCATCAGCACCCGCTCGCTATTCTGCGCTATACCGGGCGGTATCTCATTTTCCTGCTCCTGCCGCTCATACGCGGGCTTCGCTACGCGATCGCGGAAAAAGGGGTCGCCGCCTGGCTTCGCGGCGGTTGGCTCGATCTTGCCGCGCTGTCGGCGCTGGTGCTTTTGCCGCTGTTGCGCTGGGCGCGGATGACCTATCGGTTTACGCCCGACGGCTTTGTACTGACCGGCGGACTGCTATGGCGGCACCAAACCTATCTGACTAAACGGGCGATTACCACTCTGTCGGTGGAGGAAACGCCGCTTTACCGCTTATGCGGCGCGGTGCGCCTGGAGGCGGACAGCGATACCCTGACCGGCAAGCGGACAGATGTTTCGCTCATCCTGTATCGCCGGGACGCGGAAAAGATCCTGGCGGCAAGAACGGGGCGGGATGCTCCCGGCAAAGCCGTCTGCGGCAGTTGGCGCGCGGCGCTCGCGCTGGCGCTGTTTTCCGCCGATACCCTCGGCGGCGTTCTTTTGCTGGCGGCGGCATTCCGGCGGGCGGGTAGACTGCTGGGGGATGCTTTTCGAGAACGGTTACTCGGCAATTTGGAGGAAGCCGTTGCCGCAGTGACGGTGCTTCCCCGTTCTGTGGCTTTGCTTTCGCTGATCCTGCTTGCTGGGTGGCTGGCGGGGGTCATACGCACCGTGGTGCGTTTTTCCCCCTTTTCCGCCATTCGCACGCCGCGTGTGCTGTCGCTGACCGGCGGCTTATGGACGCGGCGGGAAAATATCTGCACCGTTGGTGCTGTGGATGCGGTGGATGAACGCCGCGGACTGCTTGGTGAAGCGTTGGGACAGCGAATGTTGTTTTTCTCCTGCGTCGGCTATGGCAAGCGCACTATGCCGGTGCTGATACCCGCCGCCGACAAGCGTCAAAGCACCGACTTGCTGACGCGGCTGTTGCCGGAGTTTTCGTCCGCACCGGCGCAGATACGCCCCGTGCGTGGCGCGGTGCTGTGGCGCTTGTCGGCGCCGCTCGGCATCGCGCTCGGCATCGGTGCGGCGGCGCTTTGGCTCGACGGACGGTTTCCCGTATGGGCACCGTTTGTACAGTTGGCGGCGTGGGTGGCACTGCCGCCGCTTCTGTGGTGGCTCGCCGTCATTTTCATCGACGCGCGCACGGCGGGGCTTGCCTATGCCAACGGATGCTACACCCTGCGATTTTCGCGGCGGCTGCCCCTGCATACGGTCATCCTGCCGCGACACGCCTTGCTCGCCGTGCGTCTGCGTCGCGCTCCGTTCGCCCGGAGCAACACCTGCACAGCGTATTTTTACCCCCATGGCGACCGACGGATATGCTACCGCTTGCGCGCTATGCCGGCGGACGCGATACGCACTTTGACCGAAACAGAAAGGAAGTCTGGCAATGGAAACTCAACGACTGGATAAATTGGCGGCATCGCAATTCGGTGTAGACCTGCCTACCGCCGCCGCCCTCATCATGGAGGGGCGGGTGTGGATCGGCGCGGTGCCGGCGGATAAGGCTGGCACTGCCGTGCCTGCAGATACCGTGCTGACCCTGCGCGAAAAGGCGAAAAAATATGCCAGCCGCTCGGGATATAAGCTGGAAAAAGCACTTGACCGCTTTCAAATCGACCCGGCGGACAAGACCGTGTGCGACATCGGCGCTTCCAACGGCGGCTTTACCGATTGTCTGTTGCAACGCGGCGCAAAGCAGGTCTTTGCCGTCGATGTGGCGTACGGTATCCTTGCGTGGGAGCTACGCGAAGACTCCCGCGTCACGGTGCTGGAGCGCACCAATGCACGCAATCTCACCGTCGAGCAGTTGAACGACACAATCTGCGATATGGTGACGGTGGATGTGTCGTTTATCTCGCTGACCAAGATTTTTCCCGCCATCCATCGCATATTGAAGCCGGAGGGCGAGGTCGTCACTCTCATCAAGCCGCAGTTCGAGGCAAAGCCGAAGCTACTCGGCAAAAACGGCATCCTGCGCTCACCTCAGACCGATCTGCCGCCGCTACTACGGGGCGTTTTCTCCGCCGCGGCGGAAAACGGGCTGATGCTGTGTGGCTTGACCGTCAGCCCCATCCACGGCACCAACGGCAATGTCGAATATCTTGCCTGCTACCGTCATTTTTCCGCGCCGGTCGCCCCGGATGAGGAAAAAATAGAAGAATTGCTTGCCGCCGTGATGACGGAACAGCCCGATTTATAAAAAAAGCGGTTGCATTTATCATAAAAAAACGGTATACTGGTAAAAAAGCAGAGGGAGAGATGTAAAAATGAAGCATACATATCGACTTTTGGCATTGTTGGCGGCGATCGTGATGACGGTTTCATTGTGGGGCTGTGGAGGAACGGCGACCGATGAATCCGACACCTCCGGCTATAGCTCCGAAACCTCGGGCACAAGCGAGACCAAAGCCAAGATCAAAAAGAAGACCGCCGCGAAAGGGGAGGAGACCACCCCGACCGAGGCTAAATCGCAGACCGGCTCGACCGAAAAGCAGGAAAGCCAGTCCGGCGGCGGGCGTCGCGCCTCCGCGAATTGCAAGGTTGAGGCGATCACGCCGGACAACGGTGAGACCGTCGAAATGGCGCACAAGAGCGTTGCCGCGTGGCTGTCCCACGATTATACCCCGTACAGCTCCAAAAAGTACTGCAATGGGCTGGATAACTACAAAACAATGGTCACGCTCAAATGGCAATGCAACGAAAAACCGGTGGAATACAACATTGCATACGGCACGTCAAAGGATCTCAAGGGTGCCAAAACCGACAGCCTGATGGCAACGACCTACATACTGCAAAACCTTATGGTCGATACCGACTATTATTGGCAGGTGACGGCGGTATTTGACGAAAACAGCGTCAAATCTCCGATCTATCATTTCCATACCGAAAAGACCATTCGCACCATCTTTGTCAACGGCGTGTCCAATATCCGCGATCTCGGCGGTCGCAAGACCCTCGACGGCAAAACCGTCAAGCAGGGTATGATCTTCCGCGGCGCGCATATGGACGGCGCCGGCAACGCCGGATTGCGCACCATCCGTTTTGATCTCGGTGTCAAGACCGACCTCGATCTGCGCGACCCTGCCTCCGCCAACGACGCGTCTCCCACTGTCGGCAAGAAATCGCCGCTGGACGGTGCCAATTATATCTGCTACACCAACGCCGGCGCGCCGCAGTATTGGGGCGATGAAAAAGGCATCAACTCCGCAAAATACAAAGCAACGACCGCCGCAGAGGTACGCGTCTTTGCCAAGGAAAGCAACTATCCGATATATTTCCATTGCCGCGTCGGACTTGACCGCACCGGCACGCTGGCGTTCCTCATCGAAGCTCTGCTCGGTATGAGCGAGGATGACATCTGCATCGACTATGAGATGTCCTTCCTCTCCTCGGTTGGCGGCACCTCCTGGTTGCAGACGCAGATCGAGCCGAAGGTCAAGCTGTTCAACGATATGATGGTCAAGGTGAGATCGTACAGCGATGACGGCACTCTCAAGAACGGCGCCGAGAACTTCCTCAAATCCATCGGTATCACCCAGGCGGAGATCGACTCGATCCGCAAAATTATGCTGAAATAAGTACTAAAGAAAAAGATAATACCATTAAAAAAGTCTTAAAAAATTCTTGTAAATATGATAAAATTATTATGGCAATAGGACCTGAAGGCGGATTAAGTGAAGAAGAAGAAGCTGAAGTACTTGCTTTTTTGAATCAGACAGA
>CALDHV010000171.1 GCA_937902305.1 uncultured Clostridia bacterium | reverse complement strand
ATCCTGAAATCCTCTTTCGCCGGCAATATACTGTTTCCATTCGTTCACAGTCGGCGTTCTCCCCTTTCCTCCACCGGGATACCCACTTTTCGCAAGTCATCCCAAAATCCGGGATAACTTTTTGCGACCGACTCCGCCCCGGTTATCTCGCCACCAAGCTGACTGCATACCACCGCCAGCGCCATAGCGATACGGTGATCGCCGTGCGCATCCACCGCACCGGATACGGAATGCAATGCGGCAGGTACCACCGTCACGCGGTCATCCTCCACCGTCACCCGCGCTCCGAAGCGGCGCAGCTCCGCTGCCATATTCTCAGCGCGATCGCTCTCCTTATACCGCAGGCGTCCCGTCCCGGTCAGCGTCACGCCGTTATACAGGGCGGCGAGCGCCATCAGCAACATCGTCAAATCCGGCGTATCGGTCACATCCAGTGTGGGAGAGCAGACAATAAGTGCAGGATAATATTCCCTATACAGCGCATCGGCTTGACCGGTCACACCCGGCGTATCAAAAGCGACCTGCCCGCCAAGCATATTCAGTGCGGCGAAAACCGCCGCGGCGGACATATCCGCCTCCACCGGCGAATGGAGCGGTCGATATGTCTGCCGACCCGGGATGACCACGCGATCATCCTGCCCGGTAAGTGCAATGCCGCTTTGCCGCAAAATATCCGCCGTCATAGCCGCATACGGGCGGCTGACCGGATCGCCGAGCAGAATAATCTCACTGTCGCCGTCCATCAGCGGCAACGCCATCATCAAGCCGGATAGGAACTGACTGCTGACGCGACAATCGACCGCAAAGCGCCCCGGTTTCCACCGACCGGCAACGGTTAGACCGTCCGCGTCGAGCGAAAACCGCGTTCCCTGCTGTGCGGCGATGGCGGCATACACATCCAGTGGGCGGGCAAACAGTCGCACACTACCCGTAAAGCGAAACTCCCTGCCGGAAACAGCCGCCAGCGGAATGAGAAAGCGCAGGGTCGCCGCACTTTCGCCGCAATCAAGCGTTGCCGCGTTCCAATCCGACGGCAAGCATCCGCGCACCTTCCCGGTTTGTGCATCCACTGAAACGCCGACCGCCTGCAAGCAACGCCGTATCGCGGCAATATCCTGTGAAGAACAGAGGGGCAAAACGCGGCTTTCTCCGCTTGCGGGCGGACACAATGCCGCCGCGATCAGCCGCCGTTGAAGTAAGCTCTTGGACGGCGGCAACACCACCGAGCCGCGCGCCAAAGCCGGTAAAATACGGACGGTCATACCTCGTTTCCCCCGGCGATGGCGCAAACAAGAATATCCAGCGCGTGCAAATAGCCGTCCGTGCCCTCGCCGACGACAGCGGCAAAGCAGACATCCCGCACATAGTCTACACGGCGGAAGGGCTCGCGGGTCGCGGGGTCGGTGATATGCACCTCCACAGTAGGCAAAGATACGGCGCAAAGCGCATCCCGCAACGCAACGCTCGTGTGGGTCAGCGCGGCAGGATTGATGATGATACCGTCATACCGTCCTGCCGCCTGTCCGATCCACGCGACCAAATCTCCCTCGTGATCGGAAGCGAGGCAAGTCACGCCCACCCCTTTTCCCGCGGCGTACGCACGAAAGCGCGCCAGTAAATCAGAAAAGCTCTCCGTGCCGTAAAGGGTCGGCTCGCGTTTACCCAGCAGGGTCATATTCGGTCCGTTCAAAAGCAGTATTTTCATTCCACACCTCCGGCGATCTCAAGCGCCATCCGACGCGGGGTATCGGCAAAAACCGTACGATCTGCCAAACGGCGGTAAAGTCCGATCCGTTCCTCATACAACCGCCGCATATCCTCTGCGTTGGATGCAAGCGGGCGATCCTCCGACGGCACCAACTGCTCCGGAGGTCGGTCAAGAAATACCAGTAAGCCGTTTTGCCGCAACAGCATTTGATTGCGGCGGGAAAGCACCGTGCCGCCGCCGGTGGCGATGACCATTCCCCTTCGATCGGCAAGCAACCGAACGGCTGTCTCCTCCTCGCGGCGAAAAGCCGCCTCCCCGTGCGCAGCAAAATATTGCGCGGGCGACAAGCCCGTTTTTTCCTCGATCATACGGTCGGTATCGACGAACGGACAGCCGGTCAGCGCGGCATATTCCCGCGCAACGGACGATTTGCCGCTCCCCGGCATACCGATCAGAACAATATTGCGCTTTTGCCGCAACATAGCGCAATATACCGCGTCGATCTGCCGCATCGGGGCATCATCCCCGAAAAACAGCGACGCGGACATAGCCGCCTGCGCGACCAGCATATACAGCCCGCCGACAGCCGGTCTGCCCTGCTCCGACGCCTGCAAAATAAGGGACGAGCGCAACGGATGATAAATCACATCCACCACCGGCGCATCCCCCGGTGTCAGTTCCAGCGGGCAAAGCTCCATTTGCGGAGACATCCCCACCGGTGTTGTATTGATGATAAATCTCACATTCTCCTGCCGCTTTTGCGCGGCAGAATAGCCGATCTGTCCCGCCTGCGGTGTGCGGCTGACCATCGTCGCCGTGCCACCACGCGAAGCGACCACCGCTGCGACGGTTTTCGCCGTGCCGCCGGTACCGAGTATCAGCCCATCCTTGCCGGAAAGGTCAATCTTAGCGTGATCCAAAAGCGCGGAAAAGCCGAAAAAGTCGGTATTATAACCGACCAGACGCCCGTTTTTCCGTATAACGGTGTTGACCGCGCCGATCCGCCGCGCGGTGTCGTCTATCTCGTCAAGATACGGAATGACAGCGGATTTATATGGGATCGTCACATTGATCCCGCAAAACGGCTCCCGGCGCAGGAACGCTCCAAGTGCGTCGGGGCGCACCTCGCACACGGCATACCGATCATTGCCAAACAAGCGGTGAAGCTCTGCCGAATAGCTATGCGACAAATGCTCCCCGATGACACCGTATTCCACCTTGCTCATCCTTTCAGCCGCATCAGATCGTACAGCGTCAGTGCCGTCATCGCGTCAGCAACCGCACACGCGCGCGGCGCGATCGCGGGATCGTGTCTGCCGGAAATCGACAGTGTGACCTCCTTTTTTGTCCGCATATCCACCGTTGTCTGCTCCTGCGCGATCGACGGGGTCGGCTTGACCGCGCATTGCATCAATAAAGGCATCCCGTTGGTGATGCCGCCGTTAATCCCGCCATTATGATTGCTCGCGGTCTTCACCTGCCCGTTTGACAGCACAAACGGATCATTCGCCTGACTGCCGGTCATAGCGGCAAGCGCAAATCCGTCCCCAAAGGACACACCTTTGACAGCAGGGATGCTGAACATCGCTTTGGCAAGACAGCCCTCCACCGTATCAAACCACGGCTCCCCCACGCCAACCGGAAAACCGACAACAGCCGTCTGCATCACGCCGCCGACGCTGTCCCCGTTTGCCGCCGCCGCGCGGATCGCATCCGCCATCCGATCCCCGGCATCCTTATCCAGCACCGGGAACGCGGCATCCGATAAATGCGCTATATCCTTTTCATAATCATCAAATGCGCGGTCTTCTATCCCGTCACAGGATAACAAATGCGTGCCGATACGCACGCCGCAACGCTCCAATTCCCGCATAACGATCGCACCGACCGCAACCAGCGGCGCGGTCAAGCGCCCGGAGAAATGTCCGCCGCCGCGCATATCGGCAAAGCCGTGGTATTTTTCCAGCGCGGTATAATCCGCGTGACCCGGGCGCAGAACGCCCGCTGTCTTTTCATATTCGCCGGGGTCGGCATCGGTATTGGGGATCATCACACACAGCGGCGAGCCGGTCGTATAACCGCGATATACACCGCTGACGATCGAAAACGCATCCGGCTCCCGCCGGGAAGTCGAAAGCTCGGCAACGCCGCGACGCATCATCAGGCGATGCGCGATATACGCCTCATCGACCGGGATGCCGGGCGCCAGTCCGTCACAAATCGCCCCGACCGCCGCGCCGTGGCTTTCACCAAACAGTGTTACAGACACGACCGTACCGAATGTATTTTTCATCTCGCTCACCCGCTTTCATATCATCTTTCGCAATGCATCCCAGGTAATGCGGCGGACTGACGCTCTGCCGATCTGATCGACAAATACCGCGTCCACGCCGTCCGATGCCCCTTTTTTATCATGGGTCATCGCGTCAAATACCGCCGCGGCATCCACCTCCGCCGTGACCGGCAAGCCCGCCTTTTTCAGCACAGGAACAAGACGCTCCCGCACCGCTTCGGAGCAAAACGGCAACATCCCGACCGCTACGCACTCGCCATGGAGCCTCCTGCCGGAGGCGGCTTCGATCCCGTGACCGACCGTATGCCCGAAATTGAGTATCTTGCGTTCCCCCACCTCGCGCTCATCCGCCGCAACCACGCGCATTTTATTGCGCAGGGAGCGCAAAACGAGCGTCGGCATCAACGCGGAAATATCCTCCCGCTCGATCCTCTCGAACAGGTCTTTATCCGAGGTGAGGCTCATCTTGATGATCTCCGCCAGTCCGTTGGCAATATGACGCGGCGGCAGGGTATTCAGTAAATCGGTATCCACCAGCACACGCGCGGGCGCGCGGAACACGCCGAGGATATTTTTCACCCCGTCAAGATCCACCGCCGTCTTGCCGCCGATTGCGGCATCCGACTGCGCCAGCAAGGTCGTCGGCACAGTGTAAAGCGTCACGCCGCGCATATACAGCGCCGCCGCCAGCCCTGCAAGATCGCACACCATCCCGCCGCCAACGGCGACCACGCAATCCCCGCGGGTAAATCCGCTCATCAGCATCCGGCGACAAACCGTCGACACATTTGCCAATGTCTTGCTCGCTTCGCCCTGCGGCAGGGTCACGGTGACAGCATGATCGCATTGCCGGGCGACGCGCACGGCATACTCCGGCGGCACACCGTCATCGGTCACGATGCAGACCCGCCGATGTAGTTCGAAATACTCCCCCGCGCGTTCCGATCCGCCGGGAGCAAAATCCACGCCGTATTCCTTCAGCCACGCGGGGATATAGTCGTCCCGGTCAGCCAATATCCTCTGCTGACGTGCGCGGGAAACCGCCATCAAACCCTGCTGGAATGTCGCGTAGTCCTCCGCCAAAGACGGGTCGTCAAGCGCCTCGGTATGTCGGGCGATGACAGCCGCTTCACGCGCAACATCCCGCACCGGGGCACCCGTCGCGGCTTTGACTGCCGCGATACGTTCTGCCGCCGCCATCCGGCGCGCAAAAAGCGCCGCCATCGCGTCGTCGATCTCATTGATCTCCCGGCGCGTATCATTTAGGGTCATATCACTCATACGCGATCAAGGTATGCGGCGGCAAGCTTCTGGAACGCGGGCAAAGAACGCCGCACCGTCTCGGTCGCCACGCAATAGGAGATACGCACATAACCGGGCATACCAAAATCATCGCTCGCCACGACCAACAACTCAAACTTCTTCGCCATTTCGGAAAACGCGGTAGCATCTCCATCCGGCACCTTGACAAACAGGTAGAAAGCGCCATCGGGATGCACGACCTGCAAGCCCGCGTCGGTCAGCGTATCATACAGCAGATCGCGGTTGAGACGGTAGACCGACAGATCGGCCGTTTCGCCGAGATTGGCGGCGGCCACCCGCTGGAACAGGCTCGGCGCACAAACATAGCCGAGCGCACGACCGGCACCCTGTACCCCCGCCATCAGATCATCCGCGTGCTCCGCGCAGGGAGGCACAAGGATATATCCGATGCGCTCGCCGGGCAAGGAAAGGGATTTACTGAACGAATAGCACACCAGCGTATTACGGTACAGCGTCGGGATATACGGCACCTCAATATCGCCGTACACCAGCTCGCGGTAAGGCTCGTCCGCGATAATATAGATCGGATGACCGAACTTTTCGGCGGCTTTTTCCAGCACCGTGGCAAGCTCGACGAGCGTTTCCCGCGTCAGTACCGCACCGGAGGGGTTATTCGGAGAATTGACGATGATCGCCGCCGTCTTGGGAGACAGCGCCTTTTCGAGCGCGTCAAAGTCGATTTGGAAATCGCTTTCCCGGCAGGGAACGATCTTGAGCACACCGCCGGATTTTTCCACAAATACGCGATATTCCGGGAAAAATGGCGCCAGTGCGATGACCTCCTCGCTCGGGTCGAGCAATGCGCCGAGACAGATGCACAGCGATGCTGCCGCGCCGCAGGTCATATACAAATCGGAGAAGCTCACCGGGAAGCCAAACCGCTTGCCGATATTATCCGCGATCATTTCCCGCACCGTGCGGTCGCCGGGTGCGGAGGTATAGCCGTGCAAAACGACCGAGTCAATATTATCCATCAGCACACGGATAGACGCATCTACGCCGTCCGGCGCCGGTACGCTCGGATTGCCAAGACTGAAATCGAACACATTTTCCGCGCCGATCTCCTCCTTGCGGCGATTGCCGTATTCAAACAATTCGCGGATGACGCTCCGCTTGGTACCCAACGCGATCATTTTTTTCGAAAACATACTTTTTTCCTCCCAATATCATTAAAAATGGATTTTTCCTTTTTCGAGCATCGACTGTGCCGCCAGCAGTACGCCGATCTTGCCGCTCGGATAATTAAGTCCGCCCTGCATATACGCCGGTGCATCCGCCGATAATTCAATAGATGCACCCATTGTGAAAGCGCCCGCCGCCATAATGACCGGGTCTTCATATCCCGGCATATCCCACGGCTCCGGCACGACAAACGCATCGACCGGTGCGCCCTTTTGCATCCCCTGGCAAAAAGCGATCAGCGCATCGGCATCCCGTAAAAGCACCGTTTGGATAATATCCCCGCGCGCTTCACCGACCGTCGGGGAAACCTGAAATCCGAGCAAGGAAAAGAGCGCGGCGGTATATACCGCGGTCTTCATCGCCTCACCGACAACGTGCGGGGCTTGAAATAACCCCATATACATCGTACGGTTATGTCCGAGCGACGCGCCAACCTCCCGTCCCAGCCCGGGAGTGGTCATACGGTAGGCGCATTGCTCAATGCACGCCTTGGCGCCGCACAGATACCCGCCGTTTTCGGCAATACCGCCGCCGGGATTTTTGATCAGCGACCCGGCGATCAGGTCGGCACCGACCTGCGGCGGCTCCAGCCGCTCGGCAAACTCGCCGTAGCAATTATCGACAAACAGCACCACGTCCGGGCGAACGGATTTGACCGTTTCGGCGATCTCGCGGATGCGGTCGATGGTCAGCGACGGACGGGTACAATACCCGCGGGAGCGCTGAACGTGGACGACCCTCACGGTGGGATCGTCCCGCAGAGCGGCGGCGATCACGGCAAGATCGGGCTGTCCGTTTGCCGTCAGCGGCACCTCACGGTAGCCGACGCCATACTCCTTGAGCGAGCCTGCCGCCGCGACCTGATGCCCGATAACCTGCTGTAAGGTATCATACGGCGCGCCGGTCGCCGCCAACAGCGTATCGCCGGGACGAAGCATCGCGAAAAGCGCAATGGTGATCGCGTGGGTGCCGGAAACGATGCTGTGACGGATCAGCGCATCCTCCGCGCCAAGCGCCGCGAAGGTGTCGATCAGATCCTTGCGC
>CALDHV010000170.1 GCA_937902305.1 uncultured Clostridia bacterium | reverse complement strand
TGATCACGCAGGCGGACGGTCTCGTGCAGGTCTTCGCCGACTGCCCGGAGGACCTGCGCAAGGAGTTCCCGAAGGCGAAGCTCGTGAAGCGCCCGCAGGACTGGGCCTGGTGCAGTTTCGCGGCGGCGTGCGGGAACGGGCCCTTTGCCGAACGCGCGCGCAAGCCCGTAGCCTGCGGCGGCAAGTCCGGCACCGTTCAATGCCCATTTAATTGCCCTTTTCATAGCGTATCCGCCTTTCTATAGTCAAGTGTAGTATATCAAATTGTACGAAAAAGTGCAAGAGCATACCGGCGCAAAAATAAAAAACAAATAAAAACTGCCTTTTTTTATTTTTTACTTGACAAAGCCAGTGCCCTATGCTATAATGACCACCGTTGGATTTGGGAGAGTTCCCGAGTGGCCAAAGGGGACAGACTGTAAATCTGCTGCTGATAGCTTCGGTGGTTCGAATCCACCCTCTCCCACCAGAAAAAAGCACGCGAAAGCGTGCTTTTTTCAACGAAATTTGCCCTGCGGGCAAGTGAAATAGCCGCAGGCGGCAGTGGAATACGGGCGTTCCGCCCGTGTGAAATTGCGCCTGCGGCGCAGTGAAAAGTAACAATGGGCAAATTTCATTTCACATTGCGGAGTGAAACGGAGCAATATTTCACAATGGCGTAAGCCATTATTTCACATCGGCGTCAGCCGATATTTCACTGATAATGTGCGAGAGTTCAACACCATCCACCGATTTGTCGAAATATCTTTTTCGTAGTGCAATCGCAAAAATCGACAACTTTCGACAGAAAGTTGTCGATTTTTTATCCAAGCCGCAGGCTTGGCATATCATCACGCGAAGCGTGTATATCATCACGGCGTTAGCCGTGTATAATTTCCCTGCGGCTTGATGATATACAGCCCTTATGGGCTGATGAGATACACGGTTTCGCCTTGATTTTACAAGAGCTCAACCTCATCCGCCGTTTTGTCGGAGCTTTTCCTCCATCATCGTGCGCACGGTGCCGCTGATCTCGGCGGTGCGGTGCGCGGCAACGAAATCCGCCTCCAGAACGCCGATGACGGACAGCTCCATCTGCCGTGCCCCCAACAGCCACCGCCGCGGCAAAAACCGCGTCGTGACCACGGCGATCGGGCAGGCGGCAAGCATGGCGATCTTGAAAGCGCCGTCCCGGAACGGGAGCAGGAGCTGATCGCTTTTGTTGCGGGTGCCCTCCGGGTAAATGCCGACGCACATTTTCTCATTCCGGATGAAATCGGCAGCGCGGTGGATGGTCTCCACCGCCTTGCGCGGGTGCTCCCGGTCGATAGCCAGAAAGGCGGTATTGCGCGCGATCGCACCGACGACCGGCAGACGCAGATTTTCCGGCTTGGACACAAAGGTGACACGCCGCGTTTTTCCCAGCCGTGCGACCGTAACGAGCGGATCGAGCAGGGTCAGGTGGTTGCCAACCAGCAAAAACGGGGCTTCCGGCAGCTTGTCCCAGCCGTCGAGCCGCACCCGGATGCCGAGTAGCGGGAGCACCCATTCCACGGTATGCCGGATGATCGCGACGCAAAACGGCAGATACCGCTCGCCCCGGCGGGGCAAAAGCAAGGAAACCACCACGAGAAACACGACATACAGCACTGCGGCGGCGACCGCAAAGCCGCCCCATAGCGGCAGGATCAGCCACGGGGACAGGGCAGGGGCGGCGATATAGCACACCGCCGTTCCGACGGCGGCAAAAACAGCAAAAATCCAGTGAAGCATAGGCTCTCCTTATACATCAAAAAAAGACAAATCCCCCGGCCCGGGGGCAGGGGGATTTTTAGCAGGCAAATCAGTTTTCACCCTTCATTGCGGCGAAGCACTCGCTGCAATAAACCGGACGGTCCTCGCGGGGCTTGAAAGGAACCTTGCATTCCTTACCGCAATTCGCGCACACGGCATCGTGCATCTCACGCTCGGGACGACCGGCATTCTTGCGGGCGTCACGGCAGGCCTTGCAACGCTGGGGCTCATTGACAAAGCCTTTTTCAGCGTAAAACTCCTGCTCGCCGGCGGTAAAGATGAACTCGTTGCCGCACTCTTTGCATACTAACGTCTTGTCTTCGTACATGGATGGTTACCTCGCTTTGAAAAGATAATATTTGCCCCGCGACGGAGTAAAAACCGCCATCTTTGTTTCCAACGCTCTGATTAAGCTACCCGGGCATATATTGCAAACGGCCTCATGCCGCTTTTGCCGAAACTATGGTTGCGCGTACAGCTTGCGTCGCAACCGTTGGACAGCGTTATCCACCGCCTTTTGACTGATACCGAGCCGCGCGGCAGTTTCCTCATAAGAGCAACCGTTCAGCCGCGCCAGCAACACCTCATATTCGAGCGGTGTCAGGCGCTCCTGCAACACGCGGCGCAATCTGGACGCGTCCTCCTCCTCGACCAGTCGACCGGCGGGGTCGCAAGCCTCGGGATCGGGGACACCGCTTTCCTCCGTCAGCGGCTCCTCCCGCGCAAGACGGGTCGCGTTCCGACGGGATAGGGAGATCAGCCGATTGCGGATGCAGGTGCACGCGTATGTCGTAAAGACCGCTCCGCCATCCGGACGGTAGGTGCGTATCGCAGACAAAAGTCCGATCCGACATTCCTGCGCGATCTCATCACGGTCGGCACCGTCGGGAGCAAATCGCTCGGTCAGCGTTGCCGTGAGTGGCTCCATACGCCGATGGATCGTCTCGAACGCGGCGCTGTCCTCTGCCGCCTGCCGGATCAACTCGTCCGATATTGTCGTGACGTCGTTTCCCATAACAAGCGCCTCCGCAACAGCGTGCAACACACCTATTTTCAATCCTGCATCAGTTTATATGTTTTTTACGGCTTTGTCAAGTGTGTTTTGCAAAAATTGAGAAAGTTTGTGAGATATGATTATAAAAAGAAAACGATTTTTTGTCATTTTAACGAAAAATAATGGCAGGATCTTCCAAAATCCGCCAAATCGGAAAAAACGGCAAACTTTCCTCAATATGGTTGACTTTTTTTCTTGTTCATAATAAAATAGGAATGATATTTTGGCAACAGTCAGTTGACAAGGGGGACTTTTGTATGAAAAATACCGAAAAAACGATGGACAAGATCGTTGCCAAGGAAGTATTTGCAGATGCAGGACTTCTTCAGAGTCCATATATCGCTTTCTCATCTGCTGAAATAGATGAAAAGCTGGACACAATCTCTGCATCCCTTCGTGAAAAGATACTGCCCGGCTTTGAAGAATACGGCTTAACGATTCCGCAGTTTTATCTGACAACGGTCGTTCTTCCGGAAGAAGACGAATGGTATGATTTCTTTACCGGGAAGATGGTCACGGGCAAAAAACAGTTT
>CALDHV010000169.1 GCA_937902305.1 uncultured Clostridia bacterium | reverse complement strand
CAGCGAGACGCTCGCCGACATCGCGTCCGTCGATCCGGCGGCGTCCGAGGCCGACGATCTCCTCGACCGTCAGAAATTGTATCTCGGTCGATTGACAGACGGAAAAAATGCCGGTCAAGCCCCCCTCGCGGTACCAGTCAACATACCGCCGGGCAGTATCGTAGTCCACCTCCCCGTTTTCCAGATACGGGACGATCATCGTGACATAAGCGCCTTTTTTCTCAAGCATAACCATTCCTCCTTTTTCTTTCATTGTAAATGACAGTGATAAAATTGCAATCCAATAATCCGACGATTTTTTATGATTTTCGGACATCATTATTGCAATTTGACTTGTAATAAAGTATAATTTACGGAAAAAGGAGGGCGGAGGATGAACGACTATCAAGAGCTGTTGCGCGGCGGCGGCGAGCCGGATCCGCTGGGGCGGATCTACTGGTTTCGGGCGATCACCGCGCGGAGTACCTATTTTCTGTCCCACAAGGAGCATCACCACCCGTTTTTTGAGTGGCATTTCGTGCTGGAGGGGACGATGGATTACACCGTCAACGGTCATGCGTTGCGCATCGTCCGGGGCGACCATCTGCTTTTGCCGCCCGATACCGTCCACCGGGTCGAGGGCTGGACGGGCGATTTCGTCAAATTGAGCGCCGCCTTTGAGATCGCTCCCGATACGCCGCTGATGCGGGCGCTGACGGAGCAGGGCGTCACATCAGGGCGCTACCCCCATCCGGAGGAGGTGACGTTCTGTCTGGCGGAGGCGGAGCGGGATACGGTCTACTCGGAGCATATCCTGCGCAATCGCCTGCTGGAGATGCTGTGTCTGTCGGTCGATACCGTCCCCGCCGCCGACCCGCTCACCCTCCCCGCGCCGGATGAGCGCATCACCGCCGCACTCCGTTACCTGCGCGATAATCCCGGGCGTTTCTGGCGATGCGACGAGGTGGCGCGGGCGTGCGGGATCGGCGCGCGGCAGTTGAGCCGACTGTTTGAGCGATATGAGCATTGCACCCTTGCCGCGTATCTGCGGCGGGAAAAGGTGCGGCAGATACAAACGCTACTGGAAGACCCGGACATTCCCCTGCGTACTGTCAGCGAACGCACGGGGTTTGATAATGAGTATTATTTCAGCACCTTCTTCAAGCGTTGCAACGGGATGTCCCCGGGTAATTACCGCCGCAATGCCACGCGGTAGAAAAAAACGCTTGCGGGGTTGACAACCAAGCCCGAAAATGCTATAACCAGTTCTTGGAGTTGATAAAAATGCAGGTCTTGCTATCCCTATCCGTCGCGCTGATCGCGGGACTGATGATGTCCCGTCTGACCAAGCTCGGCAATCTTCCCGCCGTGACCGCCTATCTGGTCGCCGGCGTACTGATCGGGCCGTATGTGCTCGGACGGCTCGGTATCCCCGGGCTGGGCTTTGTATCCTCGCGGGATGTCGCGGATTACGGCATCATTTCCGATGTTGCGCTCGGCTTCATCGCCTTTTCGATGGGCAACGAGTTCCGTCTGGAGGATCTCAAAAAAACCGGTAAGCAGGCGATCGTGATCGCCATATTCCAAGCGGTAACGGCGACGGTATTCGTCGATATTGCGCTGTACGTTCTGCATTTGCTGATGCCGGATAAACTGCCGCTATCCTGTGTGCTGACCCTCGGCGCGATCGCCACGGCGACCGCGCCCGCCGCCACGCTGATGGTGGTGCGGCAATATAAGGCGAGCGGCCCCGTGACCAAAATGCTGCTCCCGGTCGTTGCGTTGGATGATGTGGTTGGTCTGATCGTTTTCGCCGTTTCGTTCGGCATCGCCCGCGCGCTCGAAAATGGGCAAGTGGACATCATATCTGTCCTCGTCAACCCGCTCATCGAGGTGGTCTTGTCGCTGTTGCTCGGCGCGACCGTCGGTCTGCTGTTCCACTGGTCGGAGCGGTTTTTCCACTCCCGCAGTAAGCGTATGAGCATTTCCGTCTGCTTCGTTTTTCTCGCCGTCGCGCTGTCGATGCTCAAGTTTAATATCGGGGCGGTCAGCGTGAGCTTTTCCTCCCTGCTGGTTTGTATGATGATGGGCACGGTCTTTTGCAACCTCTGCGATTTCTCGGAGGAGCTGATGGAGCGCGTTGACCGCTGGACAGGCCCGCTGATGGTGCTGTTTTTCGTCATCAGCGGCGCGGGGCTGGAGCTTAATGTCTTTTCGCAGTGGCAGATCGTTCTGGTCGGCATCGTCTTTATCCTCGTGCGCTCCGCCGGCAAGATCTTCGGCTCGAATGTCTCCTCCCGCTTTATGAAATGCGAGCCGACGGTTCAGAAATACCTCGGCATCACCCTGCTCCCGCAGGCGGGCGTGGCACTGGGGATGTCGCTGACCGCGATGTCCCTGCCGGGCGCGGGGCCGATCATCCGCAATATCGCGCTGTTTGCCGTGCTGATCTATGAATTGGTCGGCCCGTTGCTGACCAAGATCGCGCTTGACCGCGCCGGTGAGATCAGCGAAAAGCCGATCGCCCCGCGCAAGCAAGCACAGCTCGATGCTAAACAAAAAATCGGAGGTTGATATGATGAAACGATTTCTCTGCGTCGCCGTGTGCATCATACTGATGCTCAACTCCTCGGTACTGATCACATCGGCTCAAACGACCAAAAACACGGTCAATGTCACGCTCACTACGCTCGACGGCAAGCAGGTGACGACCGTCGCCTCCGGCAAGCCGAAAATGCTGATCTTTTTCCAAACCGGGTGTTACAACTGCTTATGGACATTCGAAAAATTGAGCAGTCCGGAGCTGGATCTGTCCCCTGTCGATATCATTGCCGCCGATCTGCTCGATTCCTCCGCCGAGGAAATACGGGCGTATGTAGCGGAGAACGGATTTCCGGATATCACCTATTGCACCGGGAGCGCCTGCTCGAACGCCGGTTTTGCTTATGCCAGAAGCTATCTCGGCGCATCCGGCTTCACCACGCCGCTCGTCGTCGTGCTGAACGCCGCCAACGAGATCGTGTATCTCGAAATGGGCTATAACAAAAACATCGTCACCGACGTTGAGGCGGCGCTGGGCGTCTCGCTCAAAAAGCCCGTCTGCCCCGACGGACATACGCCCGGCAAGATCGTACGGGTGATCTATTCCTATCCCACGGCGGAGGAACACGGCTTTTACGAGCGTATTCAGTACTGTGCGGAATGCGGCAATGTCATTTCCGATCGGGGATTGCCCTTTTACCAGTACGGCGATGTGGATGCCAACGGTCGGGTCGATTCGGACGATTTGACGATGCTGGCGCAAGTCATATCTAAAATCAAAGAACCGACGGTCGATATAGAGATCATGGCGGATACCAACCACGATACTCTGGTCAATTCCGATGATCTGACGCTGTTGGCGCAGTATGTTTCCCGCATCATCAGCGAGTTTTGAAGAAGAACCGACAAAAATGAAGAGACGGTTGCCACCCGGCGACCGTCTCCTTTTTATTACCCGCATATCATCCGTTTTCCATCCGACAGACGATCGCCGCGCCGTTTTCCCGCAACCAGCGGCGGCTGGCGCGGTAATCCGGCAAAAATCGCTCCACCGTCGCCCAAAACCGCGTCGAATGATCGGGCACGATGCGATGACACAGCTCATGCACGATCACATATTCCGTCACCGACGGCGGCGCGAGCATCAGCAAACAGTTGAAATTGAGATTGCCGACGGCGGTACAGCTCCCCCACCGGCTTTTTTGATGCCGTATCGTGATCGTGCCGTAGGTCACGCCCATCGCGGCGGCGTGAACGGCGACCTGCGGCGGTATCTCCGCCCGGGCTTGCTCGGTCAGCCGACGTATATCCTCCGGCGTAAGCGGCGCGGCATCTGCCCGCCGTATGCGGGCAAGACGCGCGGCGATCCAATCCGCCTTTTGCGCCAGAAAACGGTCGATCTCCCGTTGCGGCAGACGGCGTGGCGCCCGTATCCGCACCGTCCCATTCGCCAGCACCTCCAGCGACATCGTGCAGCGCTCCGAGCGCAGTATCTCCACCTGCCACTCCATCATCCGTTCTCCTGCCGCTGGTATTCGGATGGGGTGCAGTTTTTGATCGTCTTGAACACCCTTGAAAAATAGAGCGGATCATTAAAGCCCACCGATCCGGCGACCTGCGCGATGGAAATGCTGGCATTTCGCAACAAGCTGCACGCCTCACCGATGCGGTATTTCTGCAAATAATCATGCGGCGAAATGCCGAAATCCTGCAAAAAAGCCCGGTAGAGCTGACTGCGGCTGATCCCGACATACTGGGCAATATCGCTGACCCCGATATTGTTGGCGTAGTTGTATTGGATGTACCGCAGAGCGTTGGAAACGTATTCCTGGTGCGGATCGTTGTGGGTGCGCTGACCGTTGAGACGGATCAGATGCGCCAAAAAAAGATACAGACTTCCCGCCATCTCGGCATCGTCGGCGGCGGAATGACCGCTGACCTCGGCAATACGCATCAGGCGACGCCCGGTCTCCTCGGGGTCATCGGAATGAAGTATCGGCGTTTTTGTGGAAAAGCCCGCCATCGTCACCAGCCGCCGTGCGTCGGTACCGTTGAAGCCGACCCAGCAATACTCCCACGGATCGAGCGGATCAGCGCGATAACTGCTCATTTCGGATGGGAAAATGAGGAACAGATCGCCCGCCCGCAAAATGTGCGACTGATGGTTGCAAACATAAACACCGCACCCCGACAGGACGCAATGGATCAGGTAGTGATCCCGCAGAGCAGGCCCCCAGCTATGGTTGCTGTCGCATTTTTCATACCCGGTGCGGTATACCGCAAGACCGGTGTTTTCCTTGAGCGTATCCTTAAATGAGTAACGCGACTTTTTCACAGTTGATCCATCCTTTTCCGCCGTCATTTTCCAATTTGAACTCAATATAGCACATCTTGCAACATTTGTCCATACAAATGATGAATAAAAGGGTGGAAAGTTTTCAGTTTTTTTCTATAATGATAATAGAAAGATGTCGAAAAGGGAGTGCTTATTATGTCAGCCGCCACCCGTTTATTGGAAAAAATTCGCAACGGACAGTATGACAACGCCTTTGCCACGATGTACGGCAAGGAGCAGATCGAGGCGCAACGCGCCCGCTACAGCGAGGCAGTTGACGGCTTTGTCGCCGCTTTCGGTGACAGCGAGGAGGAGCTGACGCTCTACTCCGCGCCCGGTCGCACCGAGATCAGCGGCAACCACACCGACCACAACTACGGTCGGGTCATCGCCGGTAGTGTCAATCTCGACGTGATCGCAGTGGTGCGTCAGAGCGCCGACACCATCCGGGTGCAGTCTGCGGGCTTCCCGCTGGATACCGTTGCGCTGGATACGCTGACCCCGGTCGAGGCGGAAAAGAACAAATCCGCCTCCCTCATTCGCGGTACGGCGGCGCGTTTTCGCGAGCTGTCCCATACCATCGGCGGTTTCGATGCCTACACCACCTCAAATGTGCTCAAGGGGTCGGGGCTGTCCTCCTCTGCGGCATTCGAGGTGCTGATCGGTGTCATCCTCAATCATCTGTATAACGACGGCAGGATCAGCCCGGTGGAGATCGCGCAGATCGCGCAATATGCCGAGAATGCATTCTTCGGCAAGCCCTGCGGACTGATGGATCAGATGGCTTCCTCGGTCGGCAATATCATCACCATCGACTTTGCCGATCCGACTAAGCCGATCATTGAGAAAATCGACTTTGATTTTGCGGCGACCGGTCACGCGCTGTGCATCGTCGATGTCGGCGGCAACCACGCCGATCTCACCAACGAATACGCCGCCATCCCCGGCGAAATGAAAGCCGTTGCCGCCTCGCTCGGCGCGCCCGTTCTGCGGCAGAGCTCCCTCGAAGCGGTGATGGAAAATATCGACACCCTGCGAGAAAAGCACGGCGACCGCGCGGTATTACGCGCGATCCATTTCTTCAACGAAAATAAGCGGGTTGATGCGCAGATCAAAGCGCTCAAGGCGGGCGATTTCGAACAATTCAAAAAGCTCGCCATCGCCTCCGGCAATTCCTCCTTCATCCTGCACAAGAAGCCCGCGGGTGTACTCAAGTCCATACTTGACAAGGAAGAGGACGTTGAAATCAGTTTCGATGCCGCTTCCGTGGAGTTCCGCTTCGGAAACACCAGAATGATATGCCGGCTCATCGTGGGGAAATACCCCAAATACCGCGACGTTATCCCCCAGAACAACTCCAACGTCCTCAAGATAGACAGGGTGCAGCTGCTGAACACGGTACGCCGCGTTTCCGTCTGCGCGAACAAGGCCTCCAACCATATCAAGCTGGACCTTATGCCGGGACAGCTGGAGATAACGGCGCAGGACCTCGGTTTCGCAACGGCCGCCTATGAAAAGATAATGTGCGACTACAACGGAGAGGTTCTGACCATAGGGTTCAAGTCATCGTTCCTCATCGAGATACTTTCCAATATGTCCTGTGGGAATTTGGTGATAAAATTCGCGGATTCCCGCCGCGCGGCACTCATAATGCCTTCCGAGGAGGAATCCGAAAGCGAAAAACTCTGCGGCATCCTTATGCCGATTATGGTTTCCTGACAGATATGGAACTGAACCTTACCCGCCCTCTGCTGTTCTTCGACATAGAAAGCACAGGGCTGAACATACCTGAGGATTCCATAATAGAACTCAGTTTCGTCAAGGTTTTCCCTGACGGAGAGGAGCGCATCAAGACATGGAAGGTTTGCCCGTGGGACTATGCTACGGGTACCCAGAAGCATATTTCGGAATCGGCCAGCAGCGTGAACGGCGTTCATGACGAAGACGTGGCGCAATGCCCGAAATTCTACGAGATAGTTGACGAGGTGATTTCCTGGATAGGCGACAGCGACCTGTC
>CALDHV010000168.1 GCA_937902305.1 uncultured Clostridia bacterium | reverse complement strand
CAGATGGAACTTTTGAAACGCATCAACTACAAGGCAAAGAAATTCGGACTTCATCCGAGTGAGTATGCCATTGCACAGAACAAAAAGTACGGCGTTCAGAAAGAAATCGAATCTCTTAAAAACTGGATGACGAATAACCGTCATAAGTTTACCGACAAAGACCGCACGAGCAAGGTTGAACCCGGCAATAAGGAACGGTATGAGCATTTGACTTGGCACGGACTTCGGTATTATTATGCCCAGAATCGTGTAGAACGCCTCACAGCCGAAGGCAGAAAGAATGTCGAGAAGAATGTCAGCGAGAGCATGGGACACCACAGGACACCTATAACGAGAGTCTATCTTCCCGAAATGCCGAAAAAGCACCGTCAGAAAAAGTAGTTGGCTATCCTCAAAGGCAGATGCCGGCGTGTCCGGCATCTGACCTTCACCGCAAGGTGTAAACGAAAATAGATGAAGGAGAAATTTTAATTATGAAACTAAACCAATGCCACGCCTCCGGCAGATGGGAGGTAATCTGAAATAAGGAGGTTCTACGATGATATCTTCTAATCTTACTCTCCAAGAAGCCTACAAGGTAATGTTCACGCAATACCCGGATATTGTAAAAGTTTCCGATGCCTGCGAAATGCTCGGTGTGGGTAGAAAGAAAATCTATGAGCTGATTCGTTCCGAACAGCTTCGCACCATAACAAACGGCAAAGGATATAACATTACGAAATTGTCCGTTATTGCATTCCTGCTTGGATAAAGCAGACCACAGCCGGTTTTATGCCGGGCTGTGGGTACATATTCTTTCGCTTCCGAAAATCTTGGTCTCGGAAGCATTGCAAAAAAGGTATGTAGAAAGGAGCTTACCTTGACCAATAAAATTGCTATGACAATCGAAGAAGCCTCTGAATATACGGGTATCGGCAGAAATACTCTGCGGTTGCTTGTATCAGAGCGAAAAATCCCCGTTCTGCAAATCGGTCGTAAACACATTGTACGGACAGACGCATTGGATGAGTTTTTGAAGGTCAATCAGGGTATTGACCTGCGTGATATAGATAAAGTGCGTTCCGTAAGCTGACGGATTTAATCTTTCGGAACTGTTGCTTTTTCATACGAAAAATGGTATAATGTACTTAACACATTGCAACAGTTCCGTTTGCCAAAAGAAAGGAGTTTTTATTATGGCAAAAGGATCTGTCAGAAAGAAAGGAAAGAAGTGGTATTACCGATTTTATGTAGAGGATGAAAGCGGTAACAGAGTACAAAAGGAATATCCCGGCACGGAAAGCAAAAGCGAAACCGAAGCCCTGCTCCGTAAGGCAATGGAAAACTACGAAACCACATTATTCATTGCTAAAGCAAAGAATGTGACGGTAGGTGCTTTGCTCGACTGTTGGCTCGAAGAAGAAATTTCGGGCAGTAACAGAGCAAGCGGCACCGTACACGATTATGCCAATATCGTCAGTATCATTAAACGACATCCCATCGGAAAACGGAAATTGCAAACGGTCAAACCGGAGCATTTGCAAAAGTTTTTTGATGAGTTATGCTCTGGAAAATCATACGGACGGATTTATTCCTTTGCGGCGGTACTTCGTGGTGCCTTTCGGTTTGCTGTTTTTCCAAAGCAGTATATCGTGTTCAATCCGATGCAGTACATCACACTCAGAACGACCAAAAACAATTCCGATGAATTGTTCCAAACTGATGACGAAAATCTGAAAACCGTCACGGTAGAACAGTTCAAAATCATCGTCAACCATTTGAAAGCAAGTGGTTCGGAATACCTTTTACCGATACAGATTGCTTATTACAGCGGTCTACGGTTAGGTGAAGCGTGTGCGTTATCGTGGCAAGACATTGACCTTGACGAACAGTGTATGACGGTACGGCGGAGTATGTCGCAGTATCAGCTGAACAAATCGGTTGAAATCGGTCCGACAAAGCGAAGCAAGGTACGACGTGTGGAATTCGGTGATACTCTTGCCGAAATATTGCGGTCTTCACTTGCAGAGCAGGAAAACAACCGCAAAAAGTACGGCGAATTTTATATGCGTAATTACTGTATTGCAGTAAAAGAGAAAAACCGTATACGGTATGAGTTGTTCGCAAAAGACGGAACACAGGAACTGCCGGAAGAGCATATTCTTTGTGATTTGGTCTGCGTAAGGCAAGACGGGCAGTTTATACGAAAGCAATCCCTAACTGCTACTTGCCGAAACATGAGCAGACAAATCCCGGAACTTGAAGGCTTCCACTTTCACGCTTTACGGCACACCTTTACAAGCAATTTAATTGCCAAAGGTGCGACACCGAAGGATGTGCAGGAAATGTTAGGTCATTCGGATGTGAACCTCACATTGAATGTGTATACTCATTCGGATCGGGAATCCAAGCGTAAATCCGCAAAGTTACTCGACACTTTAGTTGCAGAATAAGAAACTTTCCCTTAAAATCTCTCGCAAGGGAAAATTTAAGGGAAAGATACATAATTTTTTACGAAAACACCCCGAAAGTCCAGTGTTTATGCGGGGTTAGGTTTTGAAAGACGACAAAAGTATCTTTTTCGTAGCCCAATCACAACACAAAAGGGCACCCGCAAGGGTGCCCTTTTGTGTTGGCTGAAAAGTGCGAAATGAGGACCCTCGACAACGCCGACGGCGTTGTCACAGCATTTGCGCTTGGCAGGCAGTGGGATAAGAAGGGACTACGGCGCAAATGCGGGGTTCAGAAGCCCTAATCCGCCAAAGAAAAAGAGGTGCCCATTGATATGCACCACAAAAGTTAGACACTTTTGGAGACGCATATCATTTTGATTGTGTGTGTGGTTTCTTTGCAATAGTTTTGCCTTTAATTGCCATTATACCATATGATTATGGGATTTATTTAGACGGCTTCAGTTCTTTTGTAATTAAAACGACTCTTTTGTTGTATTTGTCTATTTCAAATATAGGCGGATAGGAAATCGCTATTTTTTCTTTGCCTATCAATAACAAATCTGCTGCACTTCCATCGTCTAATAATATCGCATATTTAAACTCATCATAATTTGTACAATCACCCTGCAAGACAACTCCAAAATTATAGTATGTAATATACTCTAAATCTGAACGGCTACCGAATGTACTTAAAAAGTTACTCATTAGCTCTTTCAATGATGTGTTTTTAACATCATAAATATGCGAACAAATTCTTCCTTCGGTTCGGGTGTAGTCGACGCCGTTGATAAAAAAACTCGGCCCTTTGTCACTTACACTAATTGTATTTATCGAACCTGATACATTAATCAATATACTGCCACCGTAAAACGGGTCGGGAAATTCTCCGGAAATGTGCCAATTGTATGTTGGCTTTTCGTTTTCAATAATACAGCAATCGCTGATGTCCCAGCCGACTTCCGTAAAGCTGAACTGTAGTATAACATTTTCCTTTGTCGTTACATAGGTGTTTTCTCGTGTTGCTGTCACATAGTAAGAGGATAATCTTTCCTTCGGTTCGTCTTTTTGATTGGTAATAATTATATCCCTTATTTCTTTTGCTTCCCAGCTTTTCTCTAAAAGCTCTTTAATTTCTTCCGTTGAAAAATCGGCGGGTTGCAACGGGAAATAACTAAACTCATCGACAGATACTTTGTCCAATAACCACCCATCATTGTAGAGCGAATAGCTTAATACATAGCGACCGGTGTATTTTATGACATTATTTGTGCTTGACAGAGACGCGCTGACATAGACGACATCGGTTTTGTCTTCTGTTGAGGTCTGTCTTTTTTCAATAGAAAAATCGGAGTATTCATACTCATAATCTGACCAAAGCTTTGTCACATAGGCACCATAATCACTATCGGAAAGCGGTTCTTCAATACCTCTGGTTAATGAGCTAAACAAATCTTCCTTTATCACGCTGTCGGATACTACCGATGCTTTTCCGCCGTTAATGCTACAGCCCGATATGAAAAGAATACAGGCTATAGCAAAACACAATACGCGCCACTTGTTTTTATTAAGCATTTTGATCATTTTTCCATCCTCCGTTTTTAAATTAATCATACAGACAATGCGATGAACCGGGAAAATCGGAACTTTGTTTGTTTCCGCTTTTCCCCCTAAAATAAAAAAGTGTGTGCAACCGAAGTTACACACACCGAAAAATGCATAACTTCCAATTGCTACCACACAAAACCTTCTTATCTTACTTGAAGACGCGAAAGCAGAAGTCTGCATTTTTACCATAGGTAAAAAAAGACTCCAAGTAAGACAAAATATTCGGTTTTGTGTGGTGGTCACATTATAGCATATTGGGCAGAGGGTTTGCAAGTGTTTTTTGAAAATATAATAGGACGATTGCTTTTGCTATTTTTGGGATGTTATGTAAAGAAAAATCCTACCACAATGGTGGTAGGATTTTCATAAAAACCGGACAAAAAGATTATACGGCAAAAGTCATCCCAGCTTGCCTGTCACCGGGCGTCCCTCCACCCGGAGGACGGTGGCATCCAGCTCCTCATTCTCCTGCGGGACGTGGGTCACCAGCACCACCGGGCGCGTGGCGGCATATTGCCGTATCAGCTCCGCCGCCAAAGCGCGGGAAGCGTCGTCCAGCCCGGTGAACGGCTCGTCCAACAGTAGCAGCTCCGACGGGGCGATCAACGCCCGCGCCAGCGCCGTGCGCCGTCGCTGACCGCCGCTGATGTCCGCCGGGCGCATATTTTTGACCTCGGCAAGCTCCAGATTCTCGATAAGCTCCGCCGCCCGCGCCCGGTCATCCGACACGAGCAGGATGTTTTCCTCCACCGTGCGCCACGGCAACAGCCGATCCTCTTGAAATACCATCGCGATCCGTTCCGGGCGCAAGACCCTGCCCGCCGTCGGGCGAAGCGTCCCCGCCAGCAGGCGCAGGATGGTCGTTTTGCCGGAGCCGGACGCTCCCTGCAGACTGACGACGCCGCTTTGCGGCAACGTCCACGACAGCTCCTCCAAAATCATACGGCGTCCGTAGGTAAAGGACACCCGATCCAATCCGATCATACCGTCGCCTCCCCTTTGATGCGATGCGTCAGCAACGCTTCCATCGCGACGCTCAATATAACCACCGTCAGCGTCCAGGCAAAGACCTCCGGCATTTCCATCAGCGATTTTGCCTCCCGCAGACTGGCGCCGATCGCCTGCCGGTTACTGCAAATGACCTCCGCCGCGATGCCGGATTTCCACGCAAAGCCCAGCCCGGTCGTCAACGCCGCCGTAAAATACGGGCGCAGGGACGGCAGGCGTATCTCACGCAATATCCGACCGCGCGGCAGGCGGTAAAGCTGTGCCATTTCCAGCAAGCCGGAGTCGGTCTGCCGGATGCCCTCGCTGACATTTGCCCATACCAGCGGCAGTACCATCATCATCGCGATGAACGCCGGCAGTATATCCACCTTGATCCAAAAGAACGCCAGCAGGATAAACGATGCCACCGGCGCGGCGCGTACCACCTGCAGGGCGGGGGTCAGGATCGCCCGCGCGGCGGCAGACCGCTCGGTCAGCGCCGCCAGCACCGTGCCGCCGATCACCGCCGCGACAAAGCCGCACAGCACCCGCAATAAGCTGAGACCGACGCTTTCCCAGAATGCGGCGGTCTGCCACAGCCCGATCAGCACCGTGAACACCCGCTCCGGCGTGGGCAGGATCAGCTCCTTGTCGATCAGGTGGCTCAAGCCCTCCCACAGTAGCAGCCAAAACAGCGCCACGGCAAGCACCGTGAGCGTTTTACGGCTTTTGTTTTTTGCCCGGCGCAGACAGATCACCGTCACCAGCACTCCGAGCAGGATCGCCATACCGACAATCGTCATTAGCGCCGCGCCGATGCCGCGGGAGGTGTCCGCGCTGTCGCTTTCCCATGTGCTATCGTAGAAATCGTCCTGCGGCAGAGCGCCGCCGACCACCGATTTGTCAAAGCTTGCCAGGATGCCGAGGTAACCGCCGAGCTGTTCCTTGATCGCCGCGCCGGTCACGCAGACCAGGTGACAGCGCGGAATAGCCATTTTGGCGATCGCGGCTTTGGGGATGATGCCGAACTGCTCGCACAGCACCGCCGCCTCCTCCGTATGCTCCCGTGCAAACGATACCGATGCTTCATATTCTTTCAGAAAGCGGGAGGTGATCTGCGGCGACGATTGCACAAAGTCCCGGCGGGCGATGATACAGCCCATCACCAGCGCACTGCCGTCTGCGATCTTATTCCACTCTTCGGTCATATCCAGCGCCACCCGCGCGGGGGCCTTGCCGGCGGCCTTCATCTGCACGGTGCATGCGGAGACCTTCGGCTCCGGCACCATGGCGAGCTTCGCCATCCCGCTGACGACCCGGCTTGTCAGCTCGTCGGAATCCGCCACCGGGATGAGGCTGACATCCTTATCCGGGTCAAGCCCGTTCTGCCGCAGAACATATCGCAGGATAAACTCGGGGTTGGAGCCTTGCCCGAAATAGACGATCTCCCGCCCCCGCAGATCGGCGACCGACTGCACTGTGTCGCCGGTTTCCATCATATACAGCACGCCGAGCGTATTGAGCGCCAGTACCTGCACGTTGCCCTGCGTTTTCTGATACAGCGTCGCGGCGAGATTGGTCGGCACGGCGGCGATGTCTGCCTTACCGGAGGTGATCGCCGCCACCGCCTGTGTCGGCTCGGTCAATATGTCGAATTGATAGGCGTCGTCGGTTTCACCGGCGTCGCTTTTGCGCATCAGCTCCGCCATCCCGACGCCGGTCGAGCCGGACAGCCCGACCACGTGGACGGTGGTATCCGCCGCCCCGGTGGCAGTACCGCACCCCGCCAGCAGGGTCATCAGCAGACAGCCGACCGTGAGTAATATGGCTGTTTTCTTCATTCCCTCGCTCCCTTTGTCAATAAGATGGATTTTTCTTCCCGCGTGAGCTTGCCCTCTGCCGCCAGCGTGTCCAGCGAGCGGTACAGGCTCGATCGCCCGACGCCGAGGCTTTTCGCCAGCTCGCTCATCCCGCCCGGCGGCGAAACCCTGCCGGACGCATCCGCGTGTGCCAGCAGATACCGCCACAGCTTGCTCTCCGCCGCGCCGGCGGTCAGCGTACCGAGCCGCCGATTGAGAAAGCGGATGCGATCGGATAGAAAGCAGACATAGTTTTCCGCGACCTGCGGATACGCCGCCATCCACGCCGACACCGCCTCCTGCGGGATGAGGCAGACGCGACATTCGGTCTTTGCCGCCACCCGGGTCGGGTACGGCTCACCTTGCCCAAACAGCGCCGCCACGCCGAAAATATCCCCCGCCGTCAGCGTGTTCATCACCACCTTGCCGTGGAATACCTGCACCGCGCCCTCCAGCACCAGTGCCAGTGCCCGCCGGGCACGTGTGTCGTCGTAGATCGTCTCGCCTTTTGAGTAGGTGCGCTCGTCGGTCGCCGCCATTTCCCGGCAATCCGCCTTTTGCGCCTCGGTCAGCCCATCGAACAAAAACAAATCGTATGTTTTCATCAGGTTTCCTCCAATTTTGTCCCATTTGGTACACTTTTTTAACAGTATAGCACGTTTTCGACAAAATGCAAGCCCCAAAATCAACGTATGACGAAGGGGTCGTTAAAAAAGTACGATGACTTTTTTAACGACCCCCTTTTGGAGGACAAATTACTTCAGGTTATTCTGCTCGTAAGACTGGATCATCTTCTTGACCATCTGACCGCCGATGGAGCCCGCCTGACGGGAGGTCAGATCACCGTTGTAGCCGTCCTTCAAGGTCACGCCGACCTCGTTCGCCGCCTCCATCTTGAAGCGGTTCAGACCCTCGCGAGCCTCCGGGACAACACTCTTGTTGCTGTTCATACAATTCACCCTCTCTGTTGTCGGCGGTTTTGCCGCCGTGATTTCGTCGCGTTTGCAGTTCTATTATTGTCCCACGCCGCGCAAAAAACCGTGTCAAATCGTGCCATATCTTTTGCATTTTCTGCCGTATACGCTGTTTTTGTTTGCGGCACAAGCATATTTTTTGCCGTTCGGTCATACTTATGGAGCGTGAACGATTAACGGGAGGGAACGCAAGTATGGAAGCGAACAATCAAATATATGCGGATATGGCAAGCCGCACCGGCGGCGCGGTCTATCTGGGGGTCGTCGGGCCGGTGCGTACCGGAAAATCCACCCTCATCAAGCAATTTATGGATACGATGGTCATTCCGCATATCGAGGACGGCGCGCGGCGGGAACGCGCCAATGACGAATTGCCGCAATCCGCCGCCGGGCGCACCATTATGACCACCGAGCCGAAGTTCATCCCCGAACAGCCCGTTTCCATCACCCCGGACGGGGTGACGGATATGCAGGTGCGGCTGATCGACTGCGTGGGCTATATCGTCCCGTCCTCCAAGGGCTACATAGAGGAGGACCAGCCGCGTATGGTCAAGACCCCGTGGTATGACGAGGAGGTGCCGTTCAATATGGCGGCGGAGGAGGGCACCCGCCGGGTCATCAGCGACCATTCGACGGCGGGGCTGGTCGTCACCACCGACGGCACCGTCACCGATATTCCCCGCGCGGAGTACGCCGAGGCGGAGGCGCGGGTGATCGAGGAATTGCAACAGCTCGGAAAGCCGTTCGTTGTTCTGCTGAACACAGTTGATCCTGCGTCGGAGCAAGCCGTCGCGCTGGCACAGCAGCTCAGCGGGGAATACGGCGTGCCGGTATTGCCGGTGGACTGCCGCACGATGACCGAGGCGCAGTTTTGCGTCGTGCTGACAGCCCTGCTGGAGCAGTTTCCTCTGCGGGAGGTGGGCTTTATCCTGCCACGCTGGCTTACCCGCCTGTCGCCGGAGCATCCGGTGCGGTGCGGCGTGACCGACGCGCTTCGTACCGCCGCGCCGTCCGCGGGGCGGGTGAGCGATGCCCGGCGCCTCGCGCAGAATATTTGTGCCTGCCCGTATATCGAGGATGCCCGGGTCGAGCGGGTGGAGCTGGGGCAGGGGATGGCGACCGTGCGCGCGACCGTCAAGCCGGAGCTATTCTATCAGATACTCGGCGAAGAGACCGGTATGACCATCACCGACGAGGGCGCATTGCTTTCCGCTATGCTGGAGATGGCGGCGATCAAGCGCCGGTACGAGCGCCTGCAGGGGGCGCTGGAGCAGGTCGAGGCGACCGGCTACGGCATTGTGATGCCGGATATGGAGGAAATGTCGCTCGACGAGCCGGAGATCATCCGGCAGGGCAACCGCTACGGGGTGCGTTTGCACGCCTCCGCCCCGTCCATCCATATGATGAAAGCCGATATCCATACCGAGATCACCCCGCTGGTCGGCAGTGAGCGGCAGAGTGAGGATCTGGTCAGCTATTTGCTGGAGCAATTTGAGGGGAAGCCGTCCGACATCTGGGAGTCGAATATTTTCGGCACCTCGCTGTACGGCTTGGTCAATGAGGGGTTGCATAATAAGCTCCAGCATATGCCGGAGGATGCGCGGCAAAAGCTCCGCGAAACCGTGGAGCGTATCATCAACGAGGGCTGTAACGGGCTGATCTGCATTATTGTCTGACAAAGAGGGCGATACGATGGAAGAATGGAACGCGTATATTCCTCCCGCCCCGGCACCGGCGGAGCCGCCCCCGAAAAGCGGGGTCGGCGGCATCATCGCCGTGCAATCCATCGCGTGTCTGCTGGCGCTGTTGCTCACTCTGCTGTTGCGCTTCGCAGGCGGGACGGCGTATCAACAGCTCCGGCAAAGCTTTGCGGACAGCTTGCGCCGGAATGATCTGCCGGCGTTGCTTGCCTCGCTGTGGGAGCGGGATCCCGGTGAGGCGGCGGAAAGCATCCTCGACGGCGTCAACGAAACAGCACCGGCGGCGGACGATGCTTGAAGGGCGTTTGCGCGGGATGCGCCTGCGCCTGAGCTTGCTGTTTCCCGCGTGGCTGACCGTACTGCTGCTGACCCGACCGGACGCGCCGGTGGTCAGCTGTGTGTTGGCGGCGGCAATCCATGAGGGCGGACATCTGCTGGCAATGCTTGCCGTCGGATGCCCGCCTGATTGCTGTACCGTCGGGGCTTTCGGCGTGCGGCTGGAGACCGGGCAGACGCGCTTGCCGGGCTACGGGCGGCAGATCGTCATTTCTCTCGCCGGGCCGGCGGTCAATCTGGCGGCGGCGGGCATTTTGTATCTTGCGGGCGCGCCGTCCGCCGCGACGGTACACGCCTTGCTCGGCGGGCTTAATCTCCTGCCGGCGGCGGCGATGGACGGCGGGCAGATCTTACGCGCGGTGCTGTGCCTTGCCGGGCGGGAGCAATACGCCGAGCGCGTTTTGCGGGTCGTTTCGGCGGTGGTGCTGTTCCCGCTGGCGACGGCGGCGGGCGCGCTGTTCCTCTCCGGCGGCAATCTCACTCTGCTGATCGTCAGCGTGTATATGATCGTACTGATTTTCATAGCCGAATAAACGCCCCCTCCGACCGGATCGGTCGGAGGGGGCGTCGTTTCTATGGAAAAAACATTATTTCTGCTTTTAACATTTTTGCAGAATCATTTTGCTTTTATTATTTGCAAAGTTGGGTAAATGCTGTGAACAGACCGGCTGAAACTTGGTATGTTTCCCGAGATAAACCGCGATCAAAAATCAAATCCGTCTCCGCATCTGCCGGAAGGGATGCGACCTGTATCTCGGCATCGTTCCCTGTTTCTCCGACCAAATACAGAACGGTTACAGACGACTTTGATTTTAACACGACGACTTTTTTTGGCAACTGCTGTAAGCGCAAATCGGTTATACACCATTTTTCCCGATCGGCGGATTGCCGCAATTCCTTTATTGCCGAAAGGTCAATGTCAGTGAATAAGGGATCAGCCGACGGGTAATACAGATTGGGCTCGGCGGCAACGCAAAAGGCTTCTTGAATATCCGTCGGAAAGGGGGATTTGCTTTGTTCTTCGGCAAAAGCAGAGGCGGCTACGGTGGTTGTGTGCGTATTAGCCGCTTGCGCAGAGGTGGTCGGCGGATCGGTCGTAACGGTTGCTTTGATTTGCGTCGTTTCTGTCGGCTGTTTAGTGTCGGCTGTTTGACGGCAGGCACACAAAGTAAAAGCGACCAAAGAAACACATATGATAAGAGGGTAGATCTTCTGCATAGGCAACCTCCTTTCGCATAATTCACCATATAAATTATATGCTCCGGCTATGTCAAAGTCAATCAACCCGCAGTTGCTTTTTTTATGCTCGTTGTAGTTGCGTGTATATGATCATACTGATTTTCATAGCCGAATAAACGCTCCCTCTGATCTGTCGGTCGAGGGAGTTTTCTTTTTTGCGCAAAAAGGGTTGAAATGTGGCTCCTTATATGATATATTTACCTAAATATGAGTATTTATCGGAGGAAAAAGTATGGAAACCAACTGTTTGACTGCTATCCGCGAAAATATGAAAAAAGCCGTCGTCGGCAAGGACGAGGTCATCGACCAGC
>CALDHV010000167.1 GCA_937902305.1 uncultured Clostridia bacterium | reverse complement strand
ATCGTCGGCGGCGAATACGATCTTGCCGCAGGCGGCACCGGGAGAAGCACCCAGGCCCTTGCCCATCGGGGTAGCGGCCTTCAGCGCTTTCTGGTCAAACTGCGGGTGAAGCAGGGTGTCGAGGTTACGCGGGTCGATCATCAGCACCGCTTCCTGCTCGGTACGCATACCCTCATCCACGAGGTCGCAGGCGATCTTGAGAGCCGCCTGCGCGGTACGCTTACCACTGCGGCACTGCAACATATACAGCTTGCCGTTCTCGACGGTGAACTCCATATCCTGCATATCGCGGTAGTGAGTCTCCAGCAGGTTGCAGACCTTAACAAAGTCGGCATACGCCTCCGGGAACTTCTCCGCCATCTGGGAGATCGGCATCGGGGTACGGACACCGGCAACGACGTCCTCGCCCTGCGTTGGTCAGGAACTCGCCCATCAGCTTCTTCTCGCCGGTCGCGGGATCGCGGGTGAACGCAACGCCGGTACCGGAGTTGTCGTTCAGGTTGCCGAACACCATCGGCATAACATTGACGGCAGTACCCCAGGAATACGGGATGTCGTTGTCACGGCGATAAACATTCGCACGCGGGTTGTCCCAGGAACGGAACACCGCACGGATCGCCTCGTAGAGCTGTACCTTCGGGTCGGACGGGAAATCGGCACCGATCTGCTTCTTGTACTCCGCCTTGAACTGCTCCGCCAGCTCCTTGAGGTCGGCGGCGGTCAGCTCGACGTCGTAGGTGACGCCCTTCTTTTCTTTCATCGCGTCGATGAGCTGCTCAAAATATTTTTTACCGACCTCCATAACGACGTCGGAGAACATCTGAATGAAACGACGATAGGAGTCGTAAACGAAACGCTCGAACTTCGGATCGGGGTTGCCCTTGATCATCGCGGCAACAACCTCGTCGTTCAGACCGAGGTTGAGGATGGTATCCATCATACCGGGCATCGAAGCACGCGCACCGGAGCGGACGGAAACGAGCAGCGGGTTGTTCAGATCGCCGAATTTCTTGCCGTTCATTTTCTCCATCGTTTCGACATACTGCATAATCTCGGCCATGATCTCATCATTGATCTTGCGGCCGTCCTCGTAGTATTTCGTGCAGGCCTCGGTGGTGATGGTGAAGCCCTGCGGCACCGGCAGACCGATGTTGGTCATTTCCGCAAGGTTAGCGCCCTTGCCGCCCAGCAATTCACGCATATTTGCGTTGCCTTCGCTGAACAGGTAGACATACTTGTAACTCATGTGTATTCCTCCATATTTTCGTATTTTCCTCACAGTGTCGGCGGATTTGCCCGTCAATACCGTGGAGCCGGGAAATATTATAGCAGAAAAAAACGCTTTTGGCTACAGTTTTTACGAAAAAATTGGAAAATATTCAATTTTTTAGAAATTGTTAAAATCTTGACAAAAAACCTCGCCTTTTTTGGACAATTTAACGTCCTAAATATGTATATACAGCTTGCACCTCCCGAAAAAGTATGCTATACTGGGCAAAATCTCACCCAAAGGATCTGATATATGTATGATAAAGGATCGTCACGGACGTTGTTGGTATAAAGGAAACACCCATATGCACACCTCCCTCTCCGACGGGCAACGCTCGCCGGAGGAAGCCTACCGCATCTACCGAAAGCACGGCTACGATTTTGTTTTTCGCACCGATCATTGGCAGGTCGGCGGCGTGGAAAAAGCCGGTGGACTGCTGGTATTGCCTGGCTGTGAATACAATGTCGGCGGCAATGTGCGCGACGGGGTTTACCATATCCTCTATCTCGGCTCGGATAAGGAGCTTCCGGTCGAGCGCACCTCTACCGCGCAGGAGATCATCGACGCCATCCATACCGCCGGCGGACTGGCGGGGCTGGCGCATCCGGCGTGGAGCCTCAACACACCCGAGCAGATCCGTGCTTTACGGGGTATTGATTTCACCGAAATCTACAATTCCGTTTCCGGCTATCCCCGCAACTGCCGTCCCGACAGCTCCGCAATCGTCGATTTGATGGCGGCAAACGGGCTGTTTCTGCCGCTGGTCGCCGGCGACGATACCCATTTCTATAACGAATACGATACCTGCGTCAGCTTCAATTGGGTGCAGGCGGATTCCTGCACGCCGGAAGCCATCCTCGACGCGATGTGCGCCGGACGGTGTATCGCCTCGCAGGGGCCGTTTCTGGAGGCGCAACTCGACGGCGATACGCTGATCGTTGACAGCACCCCGGTCGAGCAGTATATCTACTACACCGACAGCGTGTGGGAGGAGCACCGCATCGACCGTGGACACGGGCTGACCCACAGCGAGTTTCATATCCACGGCGGGCGCACCTTTGTCCGCGTCGAGGCGATCGACGCCGACGGCAAGCGCGCCTGGTCACAGTATTTCAAGCTGTAAGGAGAGATCGTTATGAGCAATGCACCATGTCGGCATTTCGGCATTATGCTGGATGCCTGCCGCAACTCCGTTCCCCGTCCGCAAACTGTCGAAAAGTACATTGACATCCTGCAAAAGATCGGCTACAACACGATGATGCTGTACACCGAGGACACCTACGAGGTGGACGGCGAGCCGTATTTCGGGCATCTGCGCGGACGCTACTCCAAGCAGGAATTGAAGCGGATGGATGCCTATGCGAAAGCTCACGGCGTCGAGTTGATTCCCTGCATCCAGACGCTGGCGCATTTTGACGCTTGTATGCACTGGAACCGCTTCACCGACATCCGGGATTGCGACAATATCCTGATGGCGGGTGACGAGCGGGTATATGCGCTCATCGACCGGTTATTTACCACACTGGAGGAATGCTTTACCAGCCGCATTGCCAATGTCGGTATGGATGAAGCGCACTTTATGGGTCTCGGTAATTATCTGAATAAGTACGGCTATCAGGATCGAATGGAGATCCTCACCCGCCATCTTTTCCGGGTCTCGGAGATCGCCAAAAAGCACGGCTTTTCGCTGTGTATGTGGGGCGATATGTTCTTCCGGCTTGCTTCCGGCGGTCACTACGAGGGTAAGACCGTCCACGTGGACAAATCGGTGCGGGAAAAGATCCCGGACAACGTCAAGCTGATCTACTGGAACTATTGGCTCACCGATGAGGCGGTCTACGACGCACAGATCCGCGAGCATCAGGCGCTGACTCCCGACATCTGGTTTGCGGGCGGCGTCAGCTCGTGGTACGGCTTTGCTCCGCACAACCGCGATGCCCAAATCGTCACCAAGGCGGCAATTTCGAGCTGTCGCCGCAACGGGGTGCAGGACATCCTGCTGACGATGTGGGGCGATGACGGCAATGAGTGCAATCCGTTTGCCCATCTGCCGACGCTCTATGCCGCCGCCGAGTGGATGCGCGGCAATGATGACGAGCAGAGCATCAAGGCGGGGTTTGAAAAGACCTTCGGCATCGCGTTCGATGACCTTATGCTTGCCGATCTGCCCGGCACCCCGAATGCGGACGGCACATTGGTCAATGCGGAAAAGTATCTTCTGTATGCCGACCCGTTTATGGGGATGTTCGATGCAACCCTGCGCGGTGACGAGGACAAGCGGTATGCCGCCTGCGCCGACAAGTTAAGCGGCTTTACAGACCATCCGACCTTCGGATACCTGTTCCGCACGCTGGAAACGCTCTGCCGGGCGCTGTCCTACAAGGCAGACCTCGGCATCCGCACCCGCGCGGCGTATCTGGCGAAGGACAAGGACACGCTCCGGGCGCTGTTGCCGGTCTACGACGACGCGATCGCGGCGATCCGCACTTTCTATGTGGCGTTTGAAAAGCAATGGATGACCAACAGCAAGCCGCAGGGCTTTGAGGTGCAGGATGCCCGCCTCGGCGGTCTGATGCAACGCCTTGCCCATTGTAAGCAACGGCTGGAGCGGTATATCGCCGGCGAGCTGACCGCCATCGAGGAGCTGGAGGAAGCGGTGCTTGACCCGCTGTGCCGTGAAAAGTCGGATTCCTATGTCGTCTATAACGAATGGGGAAAGAGCTTTACCGCCGCCATCGTGTAATAAAAGTAAAAGAGGCTTTTCAAAAGTGACACTCTAAAAGACAGTTTAAAAGCACAAACGCCGCATAAGCGGTAAGTAAGTGCACATTTATAGATAAAAACAGGCTGATGTTCAAATCAGCCTGTTTTTATTATCAGTTGGTATTTCTGTCGATCTTGCACCGCAGTGCATATCGAGTGGCTCTGCCACATATCGAGCCCGTAGGGCATATCGAAAATCCTGCAAGGGATTTATTTCGATGCGGAGTGTCCGATCGGACACTCCGCATAACACCCTATTTTTTTACACCGTCGGGGTCCAGATGCGCATATCCGCCTCACCACGGTTGGCAAACGCAAAGTACGGAATAAATCTTGCTGTAAAGCCATCTTGCTTCACATTATCGCCGTACAGCGTTGCCACCGTTTCCCGCACTGCGGGGATCTCCAGCACCGGCAAGTCCAACGCGCGGTCGATCGAAATGCGAGCGTCCTCGGCGGTCAGCCGGATTTTCGCCGCCGACGCCCCCAGACCTTCAGATGACAGGATTGACGGTGCGCTTCTCAGCGCAATGGCATTATAACCCTTCCCTCAGCACAAAAATTTTTACAATAGAAATGAGCAATT
>CALDHV010000166.1 GCA_937902305.1 uncultured Clostridia bacterium | reverse complement strand
AAAAGAGAAGAGTGAAAAGAAAAGGTAGCTTTGCTTCGCAAAGCATTGTATTAAATTATCACACATTCTTTTTTCCCGCGGGTTCAACACCATCCACCGATTTGTCGAAAATATCTTTTTCGTAGCCCGATTTTGACCTCCTCCCCTGACAATTATTCATCATTTGTTTATTTTCTCGCCAAAAAACATTCATACCCGTGCGGTATGGTAATACTACCAAACGAAACGGAGGGCACACTATGAAACACACGATCAAAGCGGCGGCGGCACTATTGTCGGCGCTTCTGTGCGCGGTCGGGCTATGCTCCTGCGGCGCGCAAAACGACACCCGGGCAACCTATCCGGACGCATCGGTCATCGTACTGTCTGACCATACCGCCACCATCGACGGCACGGCGGTCGAGGTTTTCGACTATACCTGGCATTGTGACCCGAGCGTATCCCACACCGAAACGGATAACGCTCCCGCGGAGTACCATACCGGCGAAAAGCCGGAAACCGATGCGGCAGCGTATATCGACCGGGATCAGTTCTACTTCCCACAGCTTGACGAAGATGAGTTTAAGCTCATCGACTACGACGGCGAGCAGGAATGGGCGTACTACTACCGCGACGGCGAGCACGATGACTACATTTTCGCCACGCTCCCGAAGTACGGCGACGGTATGGCGACCGCTATGATGCACACCGATGAGCAGGCCGCCGAAAACCCGGTTTTGCACATCCAAAAGGCGGGAACATATATCCTGCGGGGCAGTTGGCACGGGCAGATACGCGTTGAGCTGGGCGACACGGACACGGTTTTTGCCGATGAAAACGCCCGCGTCACCCTCGTGCTGGACGGCGTGACCGTGACCTGCGATGTCGCGCCCGGCATCCTCTTTAAGAGCGTCTACGAATGTGACAACGGCTGGAGGGAGCGCGACACCTACTCCGAGCAGGTCGAAACTGCCGACGCCGGGGCGACGGTCATTATCGCCGACGGCAGTACCAATACCGTCACCGGCAACAACATCTTCCGTATGCTGAAGACCAAATATAAGGACGAAAACTCCGACGATGCGGTCAAAACGCAGAAAAAGCTCCGCAAGTACGACGGTGCGTTCTATTCCTGCATGACGATGAATATTGTCGGGGAAGAAAAAAACACCGGCACGCTGACGATCAATGCCGGATTTGAGGGGCTGGACACCGAATTGCACCTCACCGTCGGCGGCAATGTGACGATCAATGCGCAAAATGACGGCATCAATGTCAATGAGGACAATGTGGCGGTCTTGCGGCTGACCGCCGGCAAGCTCACCATTACCGCCGGGCAGGGCCCCGAGGGCGACGGCATCGACTCCAACGGCTATATCGTGATCGACGGCGCCGATGTTGCCGTCAACGGCATCACCCCGCCGGACAGCGCACTGGATTCCGATAAGGGCATCTTCTACCGTTCCGGCACGGTCACGGTGGACGGCGAACAGCAGACCTTGCAGGTCGGCAATGTCGGCAACGCGGTCGGCGGCAAACAAAACGGGCAACCGGGACAACAGCCGCCGCAGGGCGGACGCGACCCCGGTATGGACGCGGGGGATTTCGACCTTCGGGAGTTTAAGGAAAAGGTCGCCGCGCTGGGCGACGATGCCACGCGGGACGATGTGATGGCGTTGCTGGGCATGGGCGGCAGAGGCGACGGTCAACAGCCGCCGCAGGGCACCGACACCCCGCCGGAGCCGAAATAAAACGACGAAAGGGAGGCTTTCGCAGGCTTGCGCCTGTGCGGTGCGTCGGGGACGCCGCACCCTACGGCACGGTTCCGACATACGCGCAAACCCCCGGCTACGCTGAAACCGAAACCCTTATCATCTAACGTCTAATGTCTAATTCAAAAGGGCTGTCGCGATCTGCGACAGCCCTTTGCTTTTTGCCTAAACTCAGTCGTCATTTTCCAGCGCCTTGTAGATCAGCGCCGCCAGCGCCGCGCCGACCAGCGGCCCGACGATGAAGACCCACACATCGGCGATCGGTGCGCCGTTGCCGCCGATCAAAGCGACCAGCGCCGGCCCGATGCTGCGGGCGGGGTTGACCGAGGTGCCGGTCAGCCCGATGCCGAGAATGTGCACCAGCGTCAGCGTCAGCGCGATCACCAGCCCGCCGAAGGAGCCGTGATTGGCTTTTTTCGACGTCACGCCGAGGATGGCGATGACAAAAATGAAGGTCAGCACGACCTCGACCAGCAGTCCGGCGACGGCACTGCCGCCGACACCTGCCAGCCCGTTGGAGCCGAAGCCGCCGGTTTTATCTTCCACGCCGCCGAGCGAGAAGATCGCCGCCAGCAACCCCGCGCCCGCAAACGCGCCGCAAAGCTGTGCGGTCAGATACGACACGAAGCCGCCGAAGGTCAGATTGCCGCGGATGAGCATTGCCAGCGATACCGCCGGATTGATGTGACAGCCGGAGATATTGCCGATGGAATACGCCATGGCAACGATCGCCAAGCCGAACGCCAGTGCGGTCAGCGCATAGCCGCAACCCGTGGCGGCGTCACAGCCGACCAGCATCGCCGTGCCGCAACCTACCGTGACCAGTGTTGCGGTGCCGATGAACTCTGCAAACCATTTTTTCATACTACATACCTCCCATAAATTCAGTCAATGAACCTATATTCAGTTTACCGCGAAAAAATCCCTCTGTCAAGCGCTTTTCCGATGCGCAAAAGTCGATCGGCATCCTTTCCTAATATCTATTATCGGACTTGACATGGATGACGGAATGTGCTATATTGATGATGAATTATAGTAATATGCGGCTATATGATTTTATGATAGCTTGAAAAGGAATAATTTGAAGGATGATAATATGGCATTTGGCAAAAAAACAAAAGAAAAATGCCGGATTGTTTTGCGTTTTCTTTTTGACGGACAACTGCTGACGGCGTTACTGATTGCGTTTTCGCTGGTCACATCCAGCTATCTCGGCGCAAATAACGATTTGTATTCCTTGCTGTTTCCTGCCGCGATATGGCTCGTCGCCATCTCGGTGTATGTCGTGCGTGACCGATGCTTGCGCGCCAATGCCGGCATGGAGGAATGGCTACTGCTCTTTATGCTGGCGGTGGAGACGGTTTTGCTTTTCGTGCGCGGCTTTGACTGGGTGTCGCTTTACTCCCTGATCGTGGATTATCTGATGCTGGTCGTCGTTTTCGGCGGCAGTAAGGATCATTTTTATGCTTTGCTGGCGTGGCTGTGTATCGGCGTCGCGGTGTTTGACGCGATCAGCCTTTGGACAGTTGCCGCAGGGGATTATGCCGTCCGGCTGGGCTGTGAATACGGCATCAGCGCGGAAAAGCTTGCGCTGTGCGGTGTCGCCAACCACACCAACACCCTCGGCGGGATCAATATGTGCGCGATGTTGGCGGCCAATTGCCTGCTGGTGCACTTCGGTCGCCGCCGCAAGGTGCTGACGGTGTTGACCGCGCTCGCCTGGTTGTTTTTTGTGGGAATGCTGTTCTGCTCTCGCAGTCGCACCGGCTTCTTCTCAGCGATGATCTCCGCGACGGGACTGGCTTTCTTTTGCTTCTTTGCCCGTCGTCGCGACCGCCATGTTCTTCTTCGGCTGGCGGCAGGTACTCTTGCCGTCGCACTGGTGATCGGATGTATGTTTGCCGGCGGTCTGTTGATGGCACATACCGTGACGGTGATGATCCCGGATCAATCGACGCAAGAGCGGGTCGGAGAAACCATTGACATTTTCCATTTGGTCAACAAAAACGGGGAACAGTCCGCTGTCCCGCTTAAGGACGCACTGGAAAGCAAGTCGCTGTCGGAGGCTTCCGAAGAAAAAGCAACCGACGGTCTGACGGTCGATCGCACCGTGTATTCCCGCTTGCTGGAATACAACGCGCTGTTGCGCCTGTGGGCAAAACAGCCTGTGACCGGGATCGGGCAGGGCAAGATCTCCGAGCGCTATGCGACGGCGCTTGATGTCGGGGATGGTGCAGAGGGAATATACATTCATAACGGATATGTGCAGGTACTGGTCGTGAGCGGCGGTATCGTATTCCTGATGGTGACTACGGCAATTATGATGGTGCTGTGTAAAGGGATCGTCCAGTGTGCCGGCGTATTGCGTACTCCGGCAGAGGACGGCAACGAGATCGCCGCGGCGATGAGTGCTCTGCTTGGCTTGATGGGATACAATCTGTTGGAAAACGGGCTGTTGGTGGATTTCCGACTGACCGGGTTACTGTTCTGGCTGATTGCCGGATGGATCGCCCGCCGTATGTCAAATCAAGATTCGCAGAAACGAGTATAAACAGAAAGAAGGATCGTGTCTATGAAAACGGAACGGGATGAAATTGTACTGAATTATAAGGATCTGTTGCGCCACTGGTTGATCCGTTGGCGCAGTATCGTGGCGGTGACACTGATCGCGGCGGTGTTGTTGGCGGGAGTAAAGTTTTTGTTGGATCAGCGAGAAAATGTTGCGCCGGAGCTGACCCCCACCTCTATAGCAAATGTGCAGAATGTGGTCAATTACCGCCGCACCTATCAGAAAATGGCGGCATACAACACCAATGCGCTGTATATGCAGATCAACCCGGCATCCATCCCGACCGAAAATATTACCTATCTTCTGACCGGAGAGGATGCGTTTGCCAACGCGTCACTGTATACGAAGCTCATCAGCAACGAAACTATGTATGCCGCGATCGTGGAGTCCCTGAAATGGGAGCTTGACCCGGCGTATATCGCCGATCTCATCACGATTACGGTTGAGAGCGACCCGGCATCGGGCGACGATGACCACAGCGCGTTGCTGCTGTTGCGGGTGGTTGCGCCAACCAAGGGGAAATGCCGCGTCATTGCCGAGGCGCTGATGGAGCGGGTTGAGGCGTTACAGCCGACCGTCAAGGACGCGATCGGCAATCATACGCTCAAAACGACTGGCAACACCTTCTATTATTCCGCCGATGCGTCGGTCAAAACGACCCAGCAAGCCAATGTCAACGCCTGCAACACGATGCGCACCAGCCTGAAAACGGCGACCGAGGCATTGACTGCCGAGGAGCTGGCGGCGGCGGATGCGCTGGAGAACGGAACGGCAGTCGCCGTTGCCAAGGCATCGTTCAGCGTGAAATATCTGGTCGTCGGCGCGGTCGTCGGCTTTGTGATGATGATGGGGCTGTATCTGATCGGTTATCTGCTGGATCGGCGGCTCAAATCCGTGGCGGACGCGGAGGAGCGGTTCGGACTGGTCACGCTTGGCGTGGTCGGAGAGCCGGTATTGCCGCGCAATCCGCTGGATGCCGCTATTGTGCGGTGGCTGACTCCTGCGGCGACATCGCCGGCGGAGTATCTGGCGACGATGGTCAGCGTCATCGGACGCAAAATGGCATCGGGGGCACATTCGCTGGTGCTGGTCGGTCAATTCCCGGCAGAACAGCAGACGGTCACGCAGGCGACGGAGCAGTTGCAGGCGGGCGGTATTCCGGCGACCGTTGCCGGTTGCCCGCTGTGCGATCCACGCGCCGCCGAACAGCTTGACGATGCCGATGCGGTTGTTCTGCTGGCACAGATCGGCACGACCCGCTATGACGAGCTGTACCGCGAGCTGGAACTGTGCGCGACCCTGCAAAAGCCGGTGCTCGGTATGATCCTGTTGCAGAATGTCGCCGAGTGATTTCTATGAGCGGTCTGCGCCGATCGTGAAGCGTTATCAAGCATAGCAAAACAGAAAAGGGGCTGTTAAAAGTCATTTGACTTTTAACAGCCCCTTGTGTATGCTTCGGGGTGCTATTTCACCAAGCGGATGGCGTTGTGGATATTCTGCACGGTGATCTGCTCGTGTCCCGGCTCGTGCTCGCCGTCCAGCGTCCAGTCCATCGTCGGGTCGGCGGTGACGGTCAGGCGATCGGCGCTGTGGAAGGTCAGCATCGGACTGTCATAATCCTGCTCCAGCAGGGCGCGGATGCACTCGCTCAGCTCCAGCGGATTGGCGGGCTTGCGGATCAGCAGCAGCTCGAATAACCCGTCGTTCATATCCACCGTATCGGGGTCGAGCGTCAGTATCCCGCCCACCGAGGTCGAATTGCTGATCGCGCCGAAGATGTACTCGCCCTCAAAGATCTGCTGTGCCGTTTCCACCCGGAGATGCCACGGACGGATCGCCGAGAGATCCTTCATCCCCTCC
>CALDHV010000165.1 GCA_937902305.1 uncultured Clostridia bacterium | reverse complement strand
GAGAGCATCTCGGTCGCGGCTTTATTGAAAAGCGCGGTAACGGGACACTATCATTTGTGGTTTTGCTTTATGATCGTCGGTCTGTATCTTGCTATGCCGCTTTTGCGCAAGATCGTCGCCGACGAGACACTGACGCGCTATTTTATCGTGCTGTCCTTCTTCTTCGCTTTGGCGATCCCGCAAGCGATCGAGCTGATCGCGCATATCCGCCCGGGGATCGCGGAGAATATCAACAGCCTTTTAGGGAGTGTGGATATTCATATTCCGCTCGGATATGTCGGCTATTTCGTCACCGGATATTATTTGAGCCGCGTCACCTTGACCCTCCGGGAAAAGACCGTGATATACCTGCTCGCCGCCGCCTGTCTGTTGATAACGGTGCTCGGCACGGCGCTCCTCTCCGTGCGGAATGGCGAGCCGATTGATTGGCTGTATGGATACAAGACGGTCAACACAGCATTCCCCGCTGTGGCAATATTCATATTTTTCCGCTCCCGCGGCTCCAGGCACGGAAAACACAGCAATCACGAAAGCCTGATGTGCCGTTTGGCGGAATACAGCTTCGGCGCGTATCTTGTACACGCATTTCTCATCGAGCTGTGCGCGGGGCCGATCCAATGGCTGCTGACAAAATGCGCGATCGTGACCGTACCGGTCATCGGAATAGTCATATTCATACTATCCTATGGCATATCGGCGGTCCTGCACCGCATCCCCATCGTGAAAAAATATATGGTGTGATAAAAAAATCCGGGTGTTTTGATAAACACCCGTTTTTTATATCGTAAAGTATTATAGCAAGCGCAGGTGACGTGGCAAACCGTTTTCAGTCAAAACAGGCAGTTCACCTGCGATGAGCGGTGCTATGTAGGCAAGGGCGTGATCGTTAACATTATTACCCGCCTCATTGATCCAGTCGCGCGGGACAAACTTGGTGTGATTAGCGACCTGCGCGATCGGCACAGTCGAATAAGAAACGCGGTAGGGAACGTCGCTTTCACGGCAAATGGTCGCCATCTCCCCCGTCGTGCCACCAAGCGCCGCTTTGACGGCGGCGGCGCCGACCCGTTCCGCTTCCTCAATATCTGTCAGCGACGCAATATGCGCGGCACAGCGTTGCAAAATATTCAGCTCCACCGAGCGCACCTTACAACCAATGCGCTCGCGCACGGCATTTTCGAGGCATTTTCCGACACCGGAAAGATACTTATGTCCAAAGGTGTCCACCTTGCCCGACTGAAAGGCTGATGCATCGACCTCAACCCCCTCCGACACCGCTACGATCACCGTGCGGGTGTGTTCAAACGTATTCTGCACATCCTCAATAAACCGATCGACCGAAAACGGCACCTCCGGCAAATAAACAAGATGCGGTGCCGTTTCGCCGACCAAGCGCGGGAGCGCGGCGGCGGCGGTCAACCAGCCGGCATCGCGCCCCATGATCTCGACGATCAGTACCGAATCAAGATCATACACCGAGCAGTCCCGGATGATCTCACGCATAGATGTAGCGATATACTTTGCCGCCGAGCCGTATCCGGGAGTATGATCGGTGCCGAAGAGGTCATTGTCGATCGTTTTCGGCACTCCGACCACGCGGATCGGACAATTCACCGACGCAAAATACGCCGCCAGCTTTTCCACCGTATCCATCGAATCATTGCCGCCGATATAAAAGAACGCACCGACGCCGTGCCGCTCCAGCGTTTCGCGGATGGCGGCATACACCACCGGCTCCTTTTCCGCAGACGGTAGCTTATAGCGGCAGGAGCAAAGAGCCGACGCCGGGGTCTGACGCAGGACGCTCTGCTTTTCCTCGGTATCCAGCAGATCATTGAGCGGTATCAGTCGATCGTGAATGATCCCCTCGATACCGAACGGCGACCCGAAAACCGTGTCGATCTCCTCCGATTTCACCGCCTGTCGGAATACACCGAGCAGAGAGGCGTTGATGGCGGCGGTCGGCCCGCCGGATTGTGCGACGACAATGTTCATTTTTTCGTTCCTTTCCTTTATCCAATGTGCAATAAATTGATCAGCAATATCCACGCCAGACCGTAGTAGGTCACAACAGCGACCAGATCATTGAATGTCGTGATCAGCGGGCCGGACGCGACGGCGGGATCAACCTTCAGCTTTTTGAAAATCATCGGGATCACCGTTCCGGTCAGGCTGGAAATCAGCATCGACAGCATCAGCGCGATGCCGATGCATCCCGATACGGAAAACGCGGTTATGGCGGGGTACCCCTTCACCAGCAGTATATACAGCCCGGTCAGTACAAAAGAGAGCAATCCAAGTGACGTGCCGTTAAAGAGCCCGATCCGCATTTCTTTTAATACCAGCCGTATCTGCTGTCCGCCGGTGAGATTGGCGTCCGACAGCACGCGGATGGTCACTGCCAGCGACTGCGTTCCGGCATTACCCGCCATATCGAGAATAAGCGACTGGAAGCACACCACCAGTGACAGACTGGCAACCACCTTTTCGAATACGCCGACCACGGCAGAGATCGCCAAGCCCAGCACCAACAGCACAAGCAACCACGGAATACGCTTGCGAATGCTCATCAGCAACGGCTCATGTAGGTCTTCCTCAGCAGTCAGACCGGCGAGGCGGGCATAGTCCTCGCCCAGCTCCTCATCGACGACCTCAACCAAGTCCTGCGCCGTGATGACACCGATCAAGCGATTGTCCGCGTCCAGCACCGGAATGGAGTCCTCGGAGTAATCCTTAAGTTGTTCAATACATTGCTCGACCGACTCCTGCGCGTATACATAAGGATAAGCGGTGGAGATCAATTCCTCCAGCACGGTGCCTTCCCGTGCAACGATCAGATCTTTCAGCGCGATCGCGCCGTAAAAGGTTGCATCCTCATTGAGCGCATACAGCGTGGAAATATTGTCATTATCCGCCGCCTGACGAATTAAAGAGCGCATAGCCTCCTTAATCGACAGCGATTTGTCGATCGCCACATAATTCGTGGTCATTTTGCTGCCGATCTGATCATCGTCGTAGGAGTCGATGAGGCGTATATCTTCCACCGCCTCCGAGTCGATGAGGCCCATCAGCTCGCGGCGCTTGGTATCATCCAGCTCATCCAGGACATCCACGGCATCGTCGGCATCCATGCCCTCGATGACGTCTGCCGCCTTTTCCGCATCCAGCTCCTCGATATAGACGCTGACATCGTCAAGATAGGCAAACACGTCGCTCATCCGTTCGACACCAAGTATGCGATACAGCTTCTTGCGTTCCGCCGGGGTCATCATTTCCAGCGCATCGGCGATGTCGCTGTCGTGATAGTCGGTCAGCAGGTCGCGCAGTTCGCCGACTGTGCCGCCGCGCTTGAGCTGATCTAACAGCTCCTTGCCGAAATCCGGGCGCGCGGGGATGGCATCCACTGCCATATCCACGGCATTTTCGATTTTTTCTTCATCCATAAAAAAACCTCCTGTCGGTCATCCGGCAGGAGATTCCGTTTTCAGCACCCGAAAGCAGACCTCGTCTGACAGGCAGACCAGGCCGAAGGAGCGGTGAACGCGGAAAGCGCCGGATGTAATGAATGTATGATGTTACTTCGCGGAGGAACAGGATTGCTTTCCATACGGACATTGTAGCTTGACGAGAAGCATCCCGCACAAAGCACTGCCAGCGTCAACGTACACATCGCATTCTTCATCGTTTACTTTCCTTTTTGATTTGAAGTATAGTTTTCCAGCATCTTGTCGTACAAATCCGCCAGCTTGTTCCCATCTCCGCGCCATTTCGTAAACACATCGAACGACCAGTTCCTCCCGTTGTGATGATAATGTCCGGAGGCCTTCTGCACGCCGTTCTTCGAGATGACCACGTCCGCATCGGTCAGATAGGGGACAATATCCCACGACCGCAGTGCGGAATATGTGACAACGGCTTCATCTCCGGCTGCATCTGCCGCCGCACCATGCCGGACACGGAACCCACGCTCGACAAACGCCCTCTCGAGCACAGGAACGAAATGTCCGTCCCGCACCTTGGGATTGTCCACGACCACAACCCCCTTCAGATTCGCGTCATACGGCAATGCGGCAACCTTATAGGAATTGCAACCATCAAGCAGTTGCATTCCGCACACAAGGGCGATCAAGACCATTAGTTCTTTCAGCAATGAATTCATAGTTCGGGTTCTCTTTGAGTTTGCTGTTATTATATCAAAACCCAACGCCCAGTATTACGCTCGCGTTACTGCCGCCGAAGGCGAAAGAGAACTGAGCGCAATTTAACCAACCCGCAAAGCAAAGGAATCCGCAATGAACAGAATCGCAAGGGCCATGACATTGGCGGCTGTCGTCACGAGCGTCGGCATCGCGTCGGCGACGGACGGAAC
>CALDHV010000164.1 GCA_937902305.1 uncultured Clostridia bacterium | reverse complement strand
CGACCGAGGATATGTACCGCATCATTGAGGCAGTCGAGCCGCATATGCCGCAGAATAAGATACGCTATTTAATGGGGGTCGGCACCCCGGAGAATATTTTGGAGGCGGTACACCGCGGGGTCGATCTGTTTGACTGCGTGATGCCGTCCCGCAATGCACGGCACGGGCACGTTTTCACCTGGCAGGGGCATCGCAATCTTATCAATAACAAGTATGCGGAGGATCCCCGTCCTCTGGACGAGGAGTGCGATTGTCCGGTTTGCCGCCGCTTTTCGCGCGGTTACATCCGGCATTTGCTCAAGGTCAATGAAATGCTGGGTATGCGACTGACGGTGATGCACAATCTTTATTTTTACAATACGCTGATGGAACGTATCCGCGCAGCGCTGGACGAGGGAAGCTTTGAGGATTTTTACCTGCGGTATCGCGGAGTGCTGGATCGCAGAATATGATGGGAGTGACAAGGATGAAAAAACGGGGATATAGATTTTTCACAGCGGCGCTGACGGTGGCTTTGGCGTTGGCGGTCGGGCTTTTCCCGGCTTCGGCGGACAGTCCGCACATTGATGACGGAGATGTTTCACTGGATACACCGGCGTTGGGCGATCTTACCAACAACGGCAGGGTCGATTCCGACGATCTGACCGTGCTGGCGCGGATCGTTGCCCACATTGATACACCGTCCGAGGATCAGCGCATTGCCGGGGATGTGACGAAAAACGGCACGGTCGATTCGGATGACCTGACGATGCTGGCGCAGTACGTGGCACATATCATTTCGAAGTTTTGAATTACGGCAAAAAAGCAAGGTGGAGTTTTCTCCGCCTTGCTTTTTTATGATGAAACAGGAAAAGCGAGGCATACTATGAAGCGGAATGTCGGCAAAAATCCGACAATACTGACAAAAGAAAACATATATTGCCAAAAATCTTATAATAAAATATACAAAAATGCTTGCCTTTTTTGCGGGCGGTTGTTATAATAGGATTATGGAAAAAACTGTCAGGGAGTTGACGCAATGGATTTTTCCTTTACAACGGAACAGATGGCGGAGCGACTGTGGCAATTTCACGAGGGCACCGATACCCATTGTTATCAGTGGCTCGGGTGTCACTATGCCGGGGATGGCGGGTATGTTTTCCGCGTTTGGGCGCCGCAGGCGAAGTCCGTTTCGCTGATCGGAGAGTTTAATAACTGGGATCCTGCCGCCCAGCCGATGGAGCTGGGTGACGGCGGTATCTGGGAGTGTTCTCTCCAGCCGGTGGCGACCTTTGCGGCATATAAATACCACATCGTCGGCGCGGACGGGCACGCGGTGGACAAGACCGACCCGTTTGCGGCGCATATCGAAACGCGCCCGGGCACCGCGTCGAAGGTGTTTGAGATCGGCGGCTACGGTTGGCAGGACGGCGACTGGTTTCGCCGTAAGGCGCAGACGTCGGTCTACGACCGCCCGATCAACATTTACGAGGTACACGCCGGGTCGTGGCGGCGATATGCCGACGGCAACCCTTTTTCCTATGTCAAGCTGGCGGATGAGCTGATCCCGTATGTGCTCGAAATGGGGTATACCCATATCGAGCTTCTGCCGCTCATGGAGTACCCGTTCGACGGCTCGTGGGGATACCAGGTCTGCGGATATTTTGCGCCGACCTCCCGCTACGGAACACCGGAGGATTTTATGGCTTTTGTCGATGCCTGCCACTGTGCGGGGATCGGGGTCATTCTCGACTGGGTGCCGGCACATTTCCCGAAGGACAGCGCCGGGCTGTACCGCTTTGACGGGACACCGTGTTTCGCTTATGCCGACCCGCGCAAGGGGGAGCACAAGGAATGGGGCACCTGCGTATTCGATTACGGCAAGCCGGAGGTGCGGAGCTTCCTCATTTCCAACGCGATGTATTGGATCGAGGAGTTCCACGTGGACGGTCTGCGGGTGGACGCGGTCGCGTCGATGCTGTACCTCGACTATAACCGCCGCGCAGGGGAATGGATCCCGAACGAAAACGGCGGGCACGAAAACCTGGAGGCGGTCGCTTTTCTGCGTCAGCTCAACGAGGCGATCTTTGCCGCGCACCCCGATACGATGATGATAGCGGAGGAATCCACGGCGTGGCCGCTGGTCTCCCGCCCGACGGCGGACGGCGGGCTTGGCTTCAACTACAAGTGGAATATGGGCTGGATGAACGATATGCTCCGCTACACGTCGATGGACCCGCTGTATCGCAAGGGCAATCAAAATCTGCTGACATTTTCGATGATGTACGCTTTTTCGGAAAATTTCATCCTGCCGATCTCGCACGATGAGGTCGTGCACGGAAAATGCTCCCTCATCAACAAAATGCCCGGCACCTATGAGGAAAAGTTTGCCGGTCTGCGGGTTTTCCTCGGCTATATGATGGCGCACCCGGGCAAGAAGCTACTGTTTATGGGCACCGAGTTCGGGCAGTTCAAGGAATGGGATTATCAGGGCGGACTGGACTGGCTGCTGCTGGATTACGAAAGCCATCGGATGATGCGTCACTATACCGCGACCCTCAATCGCCTGTATCTCGACACCCCGGCATTGTGGGAAAACGATTTCTCCTGGGAGGGCTTCCAGTGGATCGCCAACGACGATAACGCGCAAAGCGTCATCGCGTTCCGCCGGGTGGATCGTGCCGGACACGAGATCGTGGTGGTGTGCAATTTCACACCGGTATTGCGGGAGGGCTACCGCATCGGTCTGCCGCAATACGGCGACTGGGTCGAGGCGTTCAACTCCGATCTTGCCGAGTTCGGCGGCAGTAATACCGTCAACAAGGTGATCCGTACGGAGGTCAAGCCCTTCCACGGGCTGGAGCAGTCCGCGGAGCTTACCCTGCCACCGCTGTCGGTGCTGATGCTCCGGTGCAAAAAGGCGCGCCCCTATCCGGCGGAGCCGGAAACACCTGCCCGTGCGCAAAAGTCCGCTTTGGCGGATGCCGATACGTCCAAACCAAAAACAAGGAGGAAGCCTGCTCATGTTTCGTAAGCAAGAATGTGTTGCCATGCTGTTGGCGGGCGGGCAGGGAAGCCGCTTATATGCGCTGACCCGCCGCATCGCCAAGCCGGCGGTACCTTTCGGCGGAAAGTACCGCATCATTGACTTTCCGCTGTCCAACTGCGTCAATTCCGGTATCGAAACGGTCGGTGTGCTGACCCAGTATCAGCCGCTGGAGCTGAATGACTATATCGGCTCCGGTCAGCCGTGGGATCTTGACCGGATGGATGCCGGTGTTCATGTGCTGGCACCATACCAGCGCAACAAGGGCGCCGACTGGTACAAGGGAACGGCAAATGCGATATACCAGAATATGGATTTCATCGACCGGTATGATCCCGAGTATGTGCTGGTATTGTCCGGCGACCATATCTACAAGATGGATTACCGGCTGATGCTGGAGGAGCATAAAAAGAACGGCGCGGCGTGCACCATCGCGGTGCTGGATGTGCCGAAGGAGGAGGCGAGCCGCTTCGGTATCCTCAATACCAACCCGGACGGCTCGATCTACGAGTTCGATGAAAAGCCCGCTGTGCCGAAAAGTACGCTGGCGTCGATGGGCATTTATATTTTCACGTGGGAAAAATTGAAACAATATTTGATCGCGGATGAAAACAATCCCAATTCGCAGAATGATTTCGGTAAGGATGTCCTGCCCGAGATGCTGGCGGGTGGCGAGCGGATGTTCGCCTATCGCTTTGACGGCTACTGGAAGGATGTCGGCACGATCGAAAGCCTGTGGGAGGCAAACCTCGATCTGCTCAATCCCAAGGTGCCGCTGGATCTGTCCGATCCGAAATGGAAGATCTACTCCCGCAACCCTGGTATGCCGCCGCATTATCTGTCGGCTTCCGCCGAGGTGCAGAACAGTATGATCACCGAGGGCTGTGAGATAGGCGGACGGGTGGAATACTCGGTGGCGTTCGCCGGTGTGACCATCGAGGAGGGCGCGGAGGTCATCGACTCCATCCTGATGCCCGGTACGGTGGTGCGCAAGGGGGCGCTGGTGCAATACAGCATCCTGGCGGAAAATGTCGAGATCGGAGAAAACGCCGTGGTCGGAGAAAGCCCCGAGCAATGCGCCGATCTGACGAAATGGGGCGTGGCGGTGGTCGCCTCCGGCATCCGCGTCGGCGCGGGTGCGGTCATTCCCGCCAAGGCAATGGTCGAAGAGGACATCCCGGCAAAGGAGGTGGGCGACAATGGCTAACACACGCGCATTGGGCTTGATTTTCGCCAATATGCACGATGACGCCGTGCGGGATTGCACGGCGGTGCGTGCGATGGGCTCCCTGCCGTTCGGCGGCAGATACCGGCTGATCGACTTTGTGCTGTCCAACTGTGTCAATTCCGGCATCTATACCGTCGGTGTGCTGACACAGTATCAGCCGCTTCAGCTCAACGAATATATCGGCAACGGTCTGCCGTGGGATCTTGACCGCACGCGCGGAGGCGTTCACATCCTCGCGCCCTATCAGGGGCAGAGCGGCGCCGACTGGTACAA
>CALDHV010000163.1 GCA_937902305.1 uncultured Clostridia bacterium | reverse complement strand
CACACCGTTGTGATCGGCTATACCGATCAAATCGCGCAGTATATGGCGGCGGCGGATATTTGTCTGGGCAAGCCGGGCGGGCTTTCCACGACGGAAATGCTGGTGGCGCAGCTCCCGATGGTGCTGATTCTGGCAGTCCCCGGTTGCGAAACGCGCAATCTCGACTTTATGCTGGAGCATAAGTTTGCCGTCGGCGCGACCGACTGGCACAGCGCGATCTACCTGACGCTCGGTCTTTTGAATGATCCCGGTTGGCGAGCAGAGCTGAAGGAGCGGTTGTGCGCTCTCGACATCCCCTGCGCCGCCGAAGCGATCGTCAACCATATTTCCGCCAACGCAAAGGAGAATGAAAATGAGTAAACGAGTTCTCGCATTCGATTTCGGCGCATCCAGCGGGCGTGCCATCCTCGGCACCTTCGACGGAAAGCGCATCTGCACAGATCAGGAGATCCACCGCTTTTCCAATGATCCGGTCATGCTGACGGGGGTATTCCAATGGGATGTCCTGCGGCTGTATCACGAGATCAAGCAAGGCATTACCAAGGCGGTCAACGCCGGCGGCTTCGATGCCATCGGCATCGACACCTGGGGGGTGGATTTCGGTCTGCTCGACAAAAGCGGGCGGCTGATCGGCAATCCCGTCCACTACCGCGACAGCCGCACCGTCGGCATTATGAGCGAGGTGTTCTCGGTCATCCCCAAAGAGGAGCTGTACCGGGCGACCGGCATCCAGTTCAACTCCTTCAATACGATATTTCAGCTTGCGGCGCTTAAAAAGCAAGACCCCGACACGCTGGCACGGGCGGAGCATCTGCTGTTGATGCCGGATCTGTTCGCCTATTTCCTCACCGGCGAAATGCGGGCGGAATATTCGATCGCCTCAACGACCCAACTGCTTGATCCCACGACCGGTGACTGGGCATACGGTATCATAGACCGTCTCGACATCCCGAAAAAGCTCTTCTGCCCTATCATCGACGCAGGTGAAAGCTACGGTCTGCTCTCGGACGAGCTGTGCGAGGAGCTTGGCGCGCCGAAGGTACCGATCATCGCCGTGGCGACCCACGATACCGGCTCCGCCGTCGTGTCCGTCCCGTCCACCGAGAAGCATTTCATTTTCATCTCCTGCGGCACCTGGTCGCTGTTCGGCACCGAGCTCGCCAAGCCGGTCATCAGCGATCTGTCGCTCAAATACAATTTGACCAATGAGGGCGGCTACGGACGCACCGTCCGCTTTCTCAAGAACATCATGGGACTGTGGCTGGTGCAGGAATCCCGCCGACAATGGATCCGTGAGGGGCAGGATGTCAGCTTCGCCGACCTCGAGCGCGATGCGCTCGCCGCCGAGCCGTTCCGTTGCTTCATCGACCCGGATGACGAAAGCTTTGTGTTGCCCGGCAATCTGCCCAAGCGGGTGCAGGAGTTCTGCCGCCGCACCGGACAATATGTCCCCGAGACGCGTGGCGAGATCATGCGCTGTATCTACGAAAGCCTCGCCATGAAATACCGCCACACCATGCTCGCTGTGCAGGATATAACCGGGATCGCCTATCCCGTCATCCATATGGTCGGCGGCGGTACGAAAGACCGTCTGCTCTGCCAGATGGCGGCGGATGCCTGCAATACCCGGGTCGTCGCCGGGCCGATCGAAGCCACCGCCACCGGCAATATCGCCGTGCAGTTGATGGCACTCGGCGAGATCGGCTCCTTGCAGGATGCCCGCAAGGTCATCATTGCTTCCGAAGAACCCCGCTACTACGAACCGCAACAGCCGGACGCTTACGATGCGGCGTATGCCCGCTTTACCGCTCTGCTGTAATAACAGGTAAAAGGAGAATATCACTATGGGACAGTCAGTACAGGAAATCAAAGAACAAATCTGTGAGGTGGGTCATCGCCTCTATGCCAAGGGCTTTGTCGCCGCCAACGACGGCAACATCTCGGTCAAGGTCGGTGACAACGAGTTTTATTGCACCCCGACCGGCGTTTCCAAGGGGTCGCTGACCCCGGAAATGATCATCCGCATCGATGGTCAGGGCAACAAGCTGGAGGGTACGCTCAATCCCTCCTCCGAGATCAAGATGCACCTGCGGGTATACCGTGAGCGCCCGGATGTCAATGCCGTCGTGCACGCGCATCCGCCGGTCGCGACCGCCTTTACCGTTGCGGGCATTCCGCTCGACCGCTACATCCTGCCCGAGTCCATTTTGACCATCGGCTCGGTGCCGACCTGTACCTATGGCACTCCCTCCACGATGGAGATCCCGGATTCGCTCGCGCCGTATATCCAGGATCACGATGCGTTCCTGCTGGAAAATCACGGGGCGCTGACCATCGGCAATACGCTGACCCGCGCGTTCTTTACAATGGAAGAGGTGGAGTTCGACGCCGTCATCTGCAAGCACGCGATGGAGCTTGGCTCGGTCAAGGAGATCCCCTACGATCAGCTCGACAAGCTGATGGATCTGCGGCAGAAAATGCAGATCCCCGGCAGACACCCCGGCATCGAAAAGCACGCGGACTACAAGCCCGCCGCAGATGAAGCATTGGTGGAGGAGATCGTCCGCCGCGTGGTGGAGCAACTGAAAAAATGAGTAATGTGACCACCGTCCTGCTCATCCGCCACGGGCAAAGTGAGGGCAATATCCGCGAGATCTTCACCGGGCACTCCGATGTGCCGCTGACCGAGCTCGGGCGGCGGCAGGCGGCGTGTACCGCCGACTATCTTGCCGACCGGCACATCGATGCATTTTATGCCAGCGATCTCAAGCGCGCGATGGAAACCGCCGAGATCATCGCCACACCGCACGGATTGCCGGTCACGCCGGAGCCGCGTCTGCGTGAGCTGTTCGGCGGCGACTGGGAGGGTGAGGATTTTAACCTTGTCCGACATCATCCCGCCTATGCCAAGTGGCACGGCGATCTGGCGCACGCCGCCACGCCGAATGGCGAATCGGTCAGCGAGCTGTGTACGCGGGTCGTGGCGGCAATGCAGGATATTGCCGCCCGGCATCCGGGACAGACTGTCTGCGTCACCGCCCACGCCACCCCCATCCGCGTATTGGAAACACTACTTTCCGGCGCACCGATCGACGCCGTGCATTGGGTACACAACGCCTCCGTCACCGTCCTTGCCTACGAAAACGGCGTCGGGCGGCTGATCGAGCGGGACATCCACGCGCACCAGGCGGAGATCGCCACCAGCTTACCGGAAGATATATAAAAACAACCCGCTGAAAATCTTTTTCAGCGGGTTGTTTCTTTATCCTCTTTTATAGCTCCTCAAATATCTTTGCCCCGCGGGTCTTGAGCCAGCGATACAGCAGGATACACGCCGCCAAAAGCAAAACGGCTATGATCCCGAGGTACACCGTCGGGGACATCACCTTTCCGGCAAGGAAAAACAAGCCGAACACCGCGAACGCCACGCCCCAGCCGCCGAACAGCGCCAGCGTGACGCTTGCGCTCTGCTTGACCGGGACTGTCTCGTTCGTCCATTGCAGGTTGGGCATTTTGAGATTGAACGCCAGCCCCGCCTGCGCCGCCACCAACACGAACAGCCCCGCCGCCACGATCAGCAATCCGCCGGTCAGCAGATCGAGATCCAGCAGATAGGTCAGCACACCGGCGGCGATCACCGCCAACGGCAAGGTCAGATAAACGTGCGTCTTCACCTTGGCAAGCAACACCCGGAAGGCATCCACCGGCATCGACTGCACGATCCACAAGGAACTGCCCTCCAGCGAAATCGACGGCGCGGTAATATCATTCATCGACAGTATCAGCATCAGCGCCGCCAACGCACCGACCGGGATAAACGCATCGAAGGTCGCGCCGAGAGCGCGAAGCTGTTCGGCAAACATGAAAATATCCGACCCCTTGATCAGCAAAAAGACCAGAGCGGCGGGGATCATCAGCTCTCCCAGACAGCAGTTGAGCATATAGGTCGGGCTTGCCGCCAACCGGCGGAACTCCCGCCGCAGTAATGCTTTATCCGGCTTGGAGGTACGGGAAACGACCCCGCGCTCCTTATACCGTGCCGCGCCGCGATTGGTCGTGACGATCCGCACAAAGCTCCGCGACAAGACCCACACCGTCAGCCCGAACAGCGCCGCCGCGCCCAGCACGAAAGCCGCCGTCTGCCATACGCCGCCGACCGCGCCCGCCCCGAACATATAAAACGGGAACAGCGGCCCCCGCATCGCTTTTTTGAGCGGGTCGGGATTTGCCACGATATTTTGCAACATCGTATTGAGGCGGAAATAAACCAAATAGTACACCGCCAAAAACGTCACCGTCAGCAGGACGCTGACAAAGCTCTTGCTTTTCACCCGCGCGGCGGTTACTCGAAAGGCTCCCTCTTGAGGGAGCTGTCGCCGAAGGCGACTGAAGGAGTTGGTGGTCAGGAAACGGGTTCAGAACCGAAACAGACGTTCGGCGGACTCTATGTTTATCCCTCGTATCAAACGACCATTGAATTTGAAGTCCTCCGATACTCCTTCCGTCACGACTTCGTCGTGCCACCTCCCTCGAGAGGGAGGCTTTTTTACAAGCGCCACGGCTAACCGGGAACAGTGTTTGTCCTTCCGCTTGTTACTTCCCGCCGCGCGGGCGCGAGGACTGCCGACCAAGCCCGCGCGGCGGTGATGCGGTTTCCACAGGATCACCCGAGCCGCGAGACTTTGCGCAGGTGGGTTTTTCAAGGGAGGGCGGCCAGCCTTCCCTTGAACGGCCTTCTTTCGCCTATTTCTTCCCACGCGGGAAGAAATAGGCAATCGTATCCTCGCGAACTACAATTGGCGTTTTTGCCAACGGCAAAACGGTGGCGAACTGCCACCGAGCCAATGTCCTTGCAAAAC
>CALDHV010000162.1 GCA_937902305.1 uncultured Clostridia bacterium | reverse complement strand
TATTGTCACCCATTCGACGACGAAGTATATGGACGGTCACGGCGCATCGCTCGGCGGCTGTATCGTGGATTCCGGTAAGTTTGACTGGAGCCGCTATCCGGAGAAGTTTCCCGGTCTTTGCACCCCGGACGAAAGCTATCACGGTGTTGTGTATGTCGAAAAGTTCGGTGTCGGCAAGGCGTACATCACCAAGGCGACCTCCCAGTTGATGCGCGATTTCGGCTCGGTGCAGAGCCCGCAGAACGCGTTCTATCTCAATCTCGGGCTGGAAAGCCTCCATGTGCGCGTGCAACGCCATTGCGAAAACGCGCAGGCGGTCGCCGAGCATTTGCAGGCGCACGACAAGATTGCATGGGTCAACTACTGCGGCTTGCCGGGGGACAAAAACCACGCACTGGCAGAGAAATATTTGCCGAGTGGCTCCTGCGGTGTCGTCAGCTTCGGCGTCAAGGGCGGTCGGAAGGCGGCGGAGACGTTTATGAAGCATTTGCAGGTCGCCGCCATCGAGACCCATGTTGCGGATGCACGCACCTGCTGCCTGCATCCTGCCAGCGCCACTCACCGTCAAATGAACGATGAGGAGCTGGTCGCCGCGGGTGTGTCGCCTGATCTCGTGCGCCTTTCCTGCGGACTGGAAAATGTGCAGGATCTGATCGAGGATATTGACCGGGCCTTGGCGCAAGTATAAGGAGGCGTGATCCTTGCCAATCAAAATATCCAACGCCCTGCCGGCGTATACAACGCTGACCAACGAAAATATTTTCGTGATGGACGAACGCCGCGCGGTTGCGCAGGACATTCGTCCGTTGCGGCTGGCGATCGTCAACCTGATGCCGACTAAGATCGACACCGAAACACAGCTGATGCGTCTGCTGGGCAATACCGCCCTGCAGGTGGAGATCGACCTTTTGCGTACGGCGTCCTACCGCTCCCGCAATGTATCGCAGGAGCACCTGGCGGCGTTTTATAAGACCTTTGACGAAATTCGACATCAAACCTATGACGGTATGATCATCACCGGCGCGCCGGTGGAACAGCGCCCGTTTGAGGAAGTGGATTACTGGGATGAGCTTTGCACGATTATGGAATGGTCAAAAACCCATGTCCACAGCACTTTCCATATTTGCTGGGGCGCCCAGGCGGGTCTTTATTACCATTTCGGTATCCCGAAATACCCGCTGGAGGAAAAACTGTTCGGCATTTTCGAACATCGCGTCGTGCATAAAAGCTCGATCCTGTTCCGCGGCTTTGACGATGTGTTTATGGCACCTCATTCCCGCCACACCACCGTGCGGCTGGAGGATGTGCAAAAATGTCCTCAGCTGAAGATTTTAGCGGTTTCCGACCGGGCGGGCGTATACGCGATGTCCACCGAGAACGGCAAGCAGGTGTTTATCACCGGGCACTCGGAGTATGACGCTATTACGCTTGACCGTGAATATCGGCGGGATAAGGAGGCGGGACTTCCCATCCGCGTGCCGGAGAACTACTATCCGCACGATGACGACACCCTGCCGCCGATGGTTTCCTGGCGGGCGCACGCCAATCTGTTGTATTCCAACTGGCTCAACTATTTTGTTTATCAAACTACACCGTATGACCTCTCCGAAATACGGTGAATATATCAACAAAGAAAGGACCCGTGACTATGGCAAAACTGACTTTCAAAACGGATTTCTGCAAAGGGTGCGGTCTGTGCGTGGACGCTTGTCCGAAGCACCTGCTGATACTCGCGCAGGATAAGATCAACAAAAAGGGACATCACCCTGCGGTGCTGACAGATGAGGCGGCTTGCGTCGGCTGTGCATCCTGCGCGATGATGTGTCCGGACTGCATCATTAAGGTGGAAAGGTAAGGGAGATCGTATGGCTGACAAAGTATTGATGAAAGGCAACGAGGCGATCGCCGAGGCCGCCATTCTGGCGGGTTGCCGACACTATTTCGGGTATCCGATCACGCCGCAAACGGAGATCGCGGCGTATATGGCAAAGAAAATGCCGAAGATCGGCGGCACATTCCTGCAGGCGGAGAGTGAGATCGCCGCGATCAATATGGTCTACGGCGTTTCGTCGGCAGGCTATCGCGTGATGACCTCGTCCTCCAGCCCCGGCGTTTCGCTCAAGCAGGAGGGTATCTCCTATCTCGCCGGCTCGGATCTTCCGGCGCTGATCGTCAATGTTCAGCGCGGCGGTCCCGGACTTGGCGGCATCCAGCCCAGCCAGTCGGATTATTTCCAGGCGACCAAGGGCGGCGGTCACGGAGACTACCGTATGATCGTGCTGGCGCCTTCCTCGGTGCAGGAAATGGCGGAGCTGACCGTTAAGGGCTTTGAGCTGGCGGACAAATACCGTATGACCGCGATGATCCTGGCGGATGGCACGATGGGCCAGATGATGGAGCCGGTCTCGCTCGACCTCAAAATGGAGCCGGCACCGGAGAAGCCGTGGGCAACCAACGGTACGCAGATGAAGCGGGAGCACAACATCGTCAACTCCCTCTCGCTCGTTCCCGAGGAGCTGGAGCAGCTCAATCTCGCGCGGTATGAGAAATATGATGTCGTCAAGCAGAACGAAGCACGGTACGAGGAATATTACATGGACGATGCCGAGGTCTGCATCGCGGCGTTCGGCATCGCGGCGCGCGTTTCGCTCCACGCGGTGGAGAAGGCGCGCAAGGAAGGGATGAAGGTCGGCTTGATCCGTCCCATCACGCTTTGGCCGTTCCCGGAGGCGCCGTTCAAGGCGGCGGCGGAGCACGTCAAGCATTTCATCTCGGTCGAGCTGTCGATGGGACAGATGATCGAGGATGTGCGCCTTGCCACCGAATGTCGTCGCCCGGTCACGCTGTATAACCGCGTCGGCGGTATGATCCCCGACCCGATGCAGGTGCTGGATGCCATCCGTAAAGTATATGAAGGAGTGAATAAATAATGGTCGTATTTGATAAACCCCATGCTCTGACCGATGCGGCGCTCCATTATTGCCCCGGATGCACCCATGGCATCGTTCATCGGCTGGTCGCCGAGGCGATCGACGAGCTCGGCATTGAGGGCAAGACCATCGGCGTTGCGCCGGTCGGTTGCGCCGTTATGGCTTACAACTATTTCAACTGTGATATGATCGAGGCGGCGCACGGACGTGCTCCGGCGGTCGCGACCGGCGTCAAGCGCGCCGATCCCGACAGCCACATCGTCTTTACCTATCAGGGTGACGGCGACCTGGCTTCAATCGGCACTGCGGAGACGGTGCACGCCGCCGCCCGCAATGAGAATATCACCGTCATCTTCATCAATAATGCGATCTACGGTATGACCGGCGGTCAGATGGCGCCGACCTCGCTGGTCGGTCAGGTCACGCAGACCTCCCCCTACGGGCGCGACCCGAAGCTGTGCGGCTATCCGGTCAAGATCTGCGAGATGCTGTCCGAGCTGGAGGGCCCGGAATACCTCGAGCGGGTGACGGTCAACAGCGTGGCGCATATCCGCGCCGCCAAGAAAGCGATCAAGAAAGCGTTCCAAAATCAGATCGACGGCAAGGGCTTCTCGCTCGTTGAGGTCATCTCCTCCTGCCCGACCAACTGGGGCATGACGCCGCAGGCGGCGCTCAAGTGGATCGACGAAAAGATGATCCCGTACTACCCGCTGGGTGTGTATAAGGATCGCTCGGCTGAAAAGGAGGGGAAATAAATGACTGACCAGTATTTGTTTTCCGGCTTCGGCGGGCAGGGCATCCTGTTCGCGGGCAAGTTCATCACCTACAAGGGGATGATCGACGGTAAGTACGTTTCCTGGTTGCCGTCCTACGGCCCCGAAATGCGCGGCGGCACGGCAAGCTGTAGCGTCGTTCTGCGGGATAAGCCCATCGGCTCTCCGATCGTGTACAATCCGAACATCCTCGTGGCGATGAACTTGCCGTCGCTGGATAAGTTCGAGAGCATCGTCCAGACGGACGGTATGATTTTCGTGGACTCCTCGCTCGTGGAGCGCAAGCTCAACCGCACCGATGTCAAGGCGTTTTACATCCCCGCCACCCAGATGGCGAATGACAACGGAATGCCCACCCTTGCCAATATGATCATCGTCGGCAAGATCCTCAAGGAGATGAACGACTTCTCCGAGGACAGCGTTCGCGCGGCACTCGGCAAGGTGGTATCGGCAAAGCACGCCGACCTCTACGATGTCAACCTCCGGGCGATGCAGCTCGGCGCGGAATACGCGGGCTGAAAAATCGGTTTTATTCAATAAGGTATATATAAGGAGTGATCGCTATGGATATTCGTATTAAAAACACGCAGACCCCAACTCCCGGCCCCGGTAGCGAATACGGGTTCGGACGCATTTTCACCGACCATATGTTTATGATGGATTACAGCGTGGACGAGGGCTGGCATGATGCCCGCATCGTGCCGTTCGGCAGACTGTCTATCCATCCCGCCTCGACTGTGTTGCACTACGGCGCGGAGATCTTCGAGGGACTTAAGGCGTATCGCCGTGCAGACGGCGAGGTGCAGTTGTTCCGTCCGATGGAGAATATCCGCCGGATGAATAACTCGGCGGAGCGCCTTTGCCTGCCGCAGATCGACGAGAACGACGCCTTTGAGATTTTGACCACCTTTGTCCGCCACGAGAAGGAGTGGACGCCGTCCGCTCCCGGCACGACGCTGTACATCCGCCCGTTCCTGTACGGCGATGATGAACAGCTCGGCGTTCACGCGGTCAAGCACGCGACCTTCATCATCATCGCGTCCCCGACCGGAAGCTATTACAAGAACGGCTTCCAGCCGGTGCGCATTATGATCGAGGATCAGGATGTGCGCGCGGTACGCGGCGGCACCGGCTTTGCCAAGTGCGGCGGCAACTATGCGGCGAGCACCCGCGCCGGCGAAAAGGCGGAGCAGAAGGGC
>CALDHV010000161.1 GCA_937902305.1 uncultured Clostridia bacterium | reverse complement strand
GACGGAATCCTGTTCGACATCACGGAGGAAAACGGCCCGATCGGTTCTCTGCGCTCCTTTATGGTCGCGTGTATGATGGAAAAACAACGCGAAAAGCTGTACCTCATTACCACCAGCTATAATCGCAACAGCTTTGAGTTTACGATCAAGAGTGACGGAACGAATACGATCATAACAAAGTGAAATAATGCCGCTATGGGGTGCTAAAGGTTTTAGCACCCCTTTTCTTTTTTGACCGGTTTTTTTCACCGTGGAATCGACGGCGGAGCTTTTGCCAGCGAAGAAGAACTACGCACGTTGCCAAAACGTGTTCCTTTGCCACTTGTTTTGAGCATTTTTGCGCTATTTTGATGTCGATAAGGGTGGGAAAATAAAAAAATCCCAAAAAATGGTAAAAAAGACTTGCAAAAATTGGAAAAATATGGTAATATCAAATCGCCGGCAAAACAAAGCAAGGGAGATAACAATAAATGAGCAGAAAAATCAGTGTCTTATTGGCGGATAACAGCACCTATTTTGCCATCCCCTGTGCCAATGTGATGAAATCACACGGGTTGGATGTCGTGACGACCGAAAAAGACGGGAAAACGGTATTGGACGCCATTCGTCGTTTACACCCGGACGTGGTGATTATGGATTTTTTCCTGCCGCGGATGGATGCCATTGGAGTGCTCAAAAGCTTCGACGAACACGAAAAGCGCCCGCAAGTGATGATTATGTCCGGCTTTGACAACCCCGGTCTGGAGCGGGAGGCGATGAACGCGGGCGCGGACTACTATTTCCTTAAGCCATTTGACGCGGCGGAAATGGCGGAGCGGATAGTATCGCTTTGCGGCGAAGAAAAGCCAACGGCGCGCGTCGAGCGTCACGCCGCCAAGCAGGAACATCCCGACAGCTTGGAGATCCAAGTGACCGAGATCATCCACCAGATCGGTGTACCGGCGCATATCAAGGGCTATCAATATCTGCGCGATTCGATTTTGATGGCGATCGACGATGACGGCATCATCAATGCCGTGACCAAGCGGCTCTACCCCGCTGTGGCAAAAAAACACGGCACCACATCCTCCCGCGTGGAGCGGGCGATTCGACACGCCATCGAGGTGGCATGGGATCGAGGAGATGTGGATGTGCTCAATTCTTATTTCGGGTATACCATCCATACCGGACGCGGTAAGCCGACCAATTCAGAGTTTATTGCCATGATTGCGGACAAGTTCCGCTTGCAACTGAAAATCGGATAAAGAGAGAAGCCCACCGACAGAGCTGTTCGCCGGTGGGCTTGTTTTTGGGTCGTTGAGGGACTTGCGCGAGCCTGTGCCCGCGATGTGCGTCGAGGACGCCGCACCCTACAAGGCTTTCTTTGTCCCATGCGATTGGTTAGCCAAAGCAAGAGCCACCCTGTTGGGTGGCTTTTTCAACATTTCAGTTCAAAAATCTCATCATAGGAGACATTGAGTATTTTCTTTATGAGAATGATCTCGTCAGGGTATAGATGACGCTGACCGACCTCGATCTTGGCGACCGCACTGCGGGTGATGTCACATCCGTTTACCTGAAGCTTGATGGATAGCTGATCCTGCGTGATACCACACCGTTCACGCAGGGCGCGAATGTTCTGTCCGACCTGCTTTTCCGTCTCTGCATTCATAGTCAACCCTCACTTTTATTTTTTTTGAAAAAACACTTGACATTATTATAGGGTTGTGTTATATTGTTTTTGCACCTATATAGGTGCAAAAACAAACGAGGTTTCAAGGGGGTTGGGTATGAAAAAAGCGTACCACACCCCACAAGTGACCGTTCATTCTTACCCTGTTGAGCGAACAGTGAGCGATCCGGGTGCTTTACCGGGTGAGTTTGCCTCGGCTGTAAACTGTGAAAGGGATGCGACCAATGAAAAAACCGTACACGACACCTGAATTGACCGTGCTGCCTTATGTTTCGACCGAGTGCGTCGCGACTGTTAGTGGTCAGGAGACTGAACCTGAAACTGTTGGAAACGGTGTTGAGGGCGGAAGTATAGAAAATCCCTCCTAATTTTACGTTCTCCTCTTTATCGAGCTTTCGATAGGCGACCGGCTGGCTTCGGCTGACCGGTCGTCTGTCGATTTTTCTTGACATTTTTTGCGTTTTTGCTATAATATGAGCCGATTTGCGTGAAAAAGGGGGAGAGGTATGTGAGCAAGGTCATCCGTTTTGTCAAACAACACACGGTTTTGTGTATCGCGTTCGTTGCCGCCGCCGCTACCTGCTTTTTGGTGCCGCCCGATGCCGCCTATGCCGCCTATTTCGATTATAAAACCCTCGCCTGCCTCTTTATGACGCTGGCGGTCGTTTGCGCCCTGCGTAATATCCGCTTTTTCACCATCCTCGCGCGGCGGCTGGTGCGGCTTGCCGGCAATCTGCGCTCGCTTGCAATGCTGTTGATCGTCATCACCTTTGTCGGGTCGATGCTCATTGCCAACGATATGGCGCTCATCACTTTCTTGCCGATCGGATATTTTGCGCTGTCCGTCACCGAAAACGAACAGCACAGTGCCTATATTTTCATCCTGCAAAATATCTCCGCCAACCTCGGCGGGATGGTCACGCCATTCGGCAATCCGCAAAATCTGTATCTCTACTCCTTTTATTCTATCCCGACCGGGGAGTTTATGCAAATCCTATTTCCGCCGTTCGTGTTGGCGATCCTGTTGCTGATGGCTTGCTGTCTGCCGCTCAAGCGCACGGCGCTCACCATCCGGGATGATATGAACATCCCGCTCGACGGCAAGCGCACGACGGTGTATCTGGTGCTGTTTGCGCTCTCCCTGCTGTCGGTTTTCCGCGTGTTGCCGTATTGGGCGATCCTCATCCCGGTGACAGCCGTCCTGCTCGTGATGGATCGCGAGGCGCTCAAATGCGTGGATTATCCGTTGCTCGGTACCTTTGTGCTGTTCTTCATTTTCGCGGGCAATCTGTCCCGGACGCCGGCGGTGCGGGAGTTTTTCTCTGCGGCGTTGCAAAAAAGCACCCTGCTGATGTCGATCGCATCCTGCCAGTGCATCAGCAATGTCCCGTCGGCGATACTGCTGTCGCCCTTTACCGCAAATTACCGCGAATTGTTGCTGGGGGTGAATATCGGCGGCACCGGCACGCTGATCGCGTCGCTGGCGAGCCTTATTACCTTCAGCGAGTTTCGTACGCTGTACCCGGGGCAGGGGGGACGGTACTTCCGGCTGTTCACCTTGCTCAATTTGCTGTTCCTCGGCGTGATGACCGCCGCGGCGTATTTCTTCTTTTGCTGAAGTAATGGCAAAAAAAGTGTAAAAATGAACAAACCCACCGAAATGCTTTTCGGTGGGTTTGCTGTTTTTAGACGTTAGATGTTAGACGATAGATGCCAGATGATAAGGGTTTTGGCTTGTGCGCAGCCGGAGGCTTCTACGTATGTCGGAATACTGTACGACCGTAGGGAACGGTCTTGACCGTTCCGTTGCCGATGGTTTGTACAAATGAAAACGGGAGGGGCAAGCCCCTCCCCTACGGGGGCGGGTTGGCTCCTGCGCCCGCATGGGACGCCGAGGACGTCGTCCCCTACACGATACGGTTTCAGCGCGTCGGAGACAACGGTGCAATTCGGCAGTTTCAGCCGCCGGATTGCCACACCGGTGTGCGCACCGGCGTGCAATGACAGCGCCGGAAAATAATGCGCAGCGCAAGCCTCTTTCTCCGCACTGACCTATCACGCTTTCATTACGGCGAGCGCCGCGGCGGGATCGCGCAGGGGGACGGTATCGACGACCCGCAAGCCGTAGCGGGCGCGCATTTCCTCGGCGGTGACAAGCGACGCCGCGTCAAAAGCGCTGGCGGCATCGTGCGCGTCACAGCCGTAGATGACCTTGCATCCCATCTTTCCGACCAATTCCCAAAAGGCGGGATTGGGATAATGCCGCCCGTCGCGGATGCCGAGGAAATTGACCTCCAGCGGTATGTCATATTCAAGCGAAGCGCGGCAGATTCGCTCCATTCCCTTTTGATAGACCGCTTTATCTCCGACAAAGCGGAACATATCCGGGTGCGCGACATAGCTGAATGCGCCGCTTTTGATAGCCGCCGCGACGAGGTCGGCAAAGGTCTCGAGATCCTCGACCCGGTCGTGCGGTTCGGCGGAATGACGCATCACGGGATATTCCGTCCCGACAAAATGCTGTCCGAGAATGAGATATTCCGCTCCCGCATCCACCGCCATCTTGAGCATCGCCGGGAAATGCTCCGGCAAATACTCCATCTCGAACCCGATGCGGATGTCGATGCGCCCGCGGTATTCCTCCCGGAGCGCCGTCAGCGTCTCACGGTAGTTGCTGATGTCGTCGCAGAAGACGCGGTGCCCCGATTCGTGCCCGTCGGGATAGCGGAACGGCACATGATCCGAAAAACCCAGCGTTTTCAATCCACCGGCGATGGCGTTTTCGATGTATTCACGCTCCGTGCCGGTGGCGTGGTGACAGCGAAAGGTGTGCGTGTGATAGTTTGCGATCATAGGATAAGACTTCTTTCTCTCAATAATATGTCAGCAAAACTTGCGTTTGCTTTCGATGACCAGTCCGACCACGGTGACGCAGGCGGCGCGCTCTCCCTCGAAGCGGCGTGGGGGATAGTAGGGATTTTCACTTTGCAACTCGATCCATGTGTCTGAATACACGACCCGCTTGACCAGCCCCTCCTCGCCGTTGACCATCACAACGGCGTAGCGACCGCTGTCCACGCTCTCCTGCCGCCGCACCAGCACGAGGTCGCTGTCGTTGATGACGGGCGCCATACTGTCGCCGCTGACGCGGAGCCAGAAATATTCCTCATCGCCGCGCAGACGGGCGGCATCCACCGGCTCATAGCCGGAGATCTCCTCCATCACGATGCCGCCGCAACCGCCGCGCACTGAGCCCATGACCGGCACTGGCACGCTGTTCGTCGCCACCGAAAGCGGCGCTGTGCGGTCGTCGGAATAGCCGAGCAGCCATTGCTCATTGACGCGGAAATGCTGTGCCAGCGCGTGAACGGTGGGCAGATTGATCTTGCCGGTATCACCACGCTCCCAGTGCATCACGGTGGATTTGTTGACACCGACCAGGCGTCCGACCTCCTCCATCGACTCTCGCGCCTCCAAACGGCAGGTACGCAAGCGGATGCCGGTCAGATTGTTTTCCTGCTCCACGGGTATCCCTCCTTTGTGTTTTGGCTATACTATACCATAATTCGACGCATTTTGCAACAGAAAAATAAAAAAAGTTGCAAAATGCTATTGACAAGTTGCTAAAAAGCGTTTACAATTATTTACAGACGAACAAATGTTCGATTTTCAAAAAGGAGGTTTTCACCATATGACGGTTGGGGACTGGAAGCCGTTTTTGGACAAGCTGCCGCCGGATATGCCGGTGTTTTTTTATTTTTGCGGCGATGCAAGGGCGACAGAATACGGCGAGGGTACAAAGCCGCGTTTGTCCCGGATTTATGATCCCAGGGAAAAATGGCTCCCCTGCGTAAAGGTCGATATTTTTCCCGATCGTTAATTTTCTTCGACAGATAGTTGCAAAAAGCAACGGAACAGGAGGACGCTTTGGACATTCATACATTGTCATCGCGGCGCACGGAGGATATTGTTCAGGCGATCGAGGCGGCACGGCGGTATGCTGAGGAGCAGGGTGTTCCGTTGACCGCCGAACGGCTGGCGGCACAGCTCGATATGGACATCGAGCTTTTCCGTATGATCGTTGAGGGACGCTTTACGACGGGCGGCAAGAAAACGCTGGAAAAAGCCGATCTCATCCGTCACGCCGCGCGGGAAGCCACCGCCAGTGTGGTGGAGCACGCGATGCGGCGCGGCAGCAGCACCAATATGCACCTGCTTTACCTAAAGAACAATGCCGGTTACGAACGCGAAAGGGAGCCGGAGGTCGGAAAGGACACAGCACAAACACCGCCGGTCATCTTCGTGGGAGAGGAGGATATTCTTGACTGATATGGCTAATTTGATGGAAATATACAAAAGGTCGTACGAGAGCC
>CALDHV010000160.1 GCA_937902305.1 uncultured Clostridia bacterium | reverse complement strand
GATTATCCTTGCCGATTTCGTCTTCGATGATGCGGATTGCGTTTTGGCGGTTGTCACTCTTGATGCAGGACTTGAGCAACGTTTCTGCCTTGGCTTCGTCTAATGAATTTCGGATTTCGCTTGCGTTGTCGACAAGTCCAAGATCTTTCAGCTTTTCGTTGGCAGCTTTTTCCTTTGTTGGGCTGATAGATGGTTTGCGACCTGGCTTGCGTCCGCGTCGTTTTGTATTTGCGAGCTGTGCTTCGAAGGCTTTTTCGCCATCGGCTACAAGCCTTTCCTTGAGCTTTTTGGTATCCATGATGATCTCCTTGTGGATGGATGATTGTTGTTTTTATTGGTGCGACGGGACTCGAACCCGCATGCTGGCTATCTCTTCAAGCTGCCCTACCAATTAGGCGACGCACCGTACTTCGGCATTTTCATGCACTCGAAGCTAAACGATTTCCTTAACCTTCTGGCCAACGTCCTGCGCTACCATGTTCGCGACCGTTTGTACAGGGATAACTGTCGCTTTAAGGTTTAGGATTTTGACCATGTCCTTGACCTTTTTCGCCATGACATAAAGCCCTGTGTTCTTGAACTGCTGGGTATCGAAATCGAAATTGCCAGGGACCTTGTTCAGCTTGAACAGGAATGTGGCGGTGGACAATCCGGGGACCTGGCAGGAATACGTGGCGGTGCGCAAGGATCTGAACCGCACCAAGCCCATCTGCCTCATGGACATCGCCACCATTGCCGTAAAGCACCTCAAAAAAGCAGGCAAACTGGACAAGCTGGACGAGTCCGAGGAGATCAACGCCTGCACCGTCAAGATGACCGTCAACGTGGACGGCGTGGACGAGCCGTGGCTGCTGCTCTTCAAGAACGAGACGCACAACCACCCGACCGAGATCGAGCCCTTCGGCGGCGCGGCCACCTGCATCGGCGGCGCGATCCGCGACCCGCTGTCCGGGCGCTCCTACGTCTACGGCGCGATGCGGCTGACCGGTGCCGCCGACCCGACCGTTCCGGTCGCGGACACCATCCCCGGCAAGCTCCCCCAGCGCAAGATCGTCACCACCGCCGCCGCGGGCTATTCCTCCTACGGCAATCAGATCGGACTGGCGACCGGCATCGTGGATGAGGTGTATCATCCCGGCTATGCCGCCAAGCGTATGGAGATCGGCGCAGTCATCGCCGCGACCCCGGCGGAAAATGTCCGCCGCGAGACCCCCGCGCCGGGGGATGTGGTCATCCTGCTCGGTGGCAGTACCGGGCGTGACGGCATCGGCGGCGCGACCGGCTCGTCGAAGGCGCACAACGCCCATTCGGTCGAGACCTGCGGCGCCGAGGTGCAGAAGGGCAACGCTCCCGAGGAGCGCAAGCTCCAGCGCCTGTTCCGCAACGGCGATGCCTGCCGGATGATCAAGCGGTGCAACGATTTCGGCGCCGGCGGCGTATCGGTCGCCATCGGCGAGCTGGCGGACGGACTGGTCATCGACCTCAACGCCGTGCCGAAAAAATATGAGGGACTGGACGGCACCGAGCTTGCCATCAGCGAATCACAGGAGCGTATGGCGGTCGTGGTGGAGGCAAAGGACGCGGACGCGTTCCTTGCGCTTGCCGCCGCCGAAAATCTGCAAGCCTGCCCCGTCGCGGTCGTGCAAGCCGATCCGCGCCTTGTGATGAATTGGAACGGCGTGAAGATCGTCGATATTAGCCGTGAGTTCCTCAATTCCAACGGCGCGGAAAAGCACATCCGCGTCGCTCCGGCAAAAGCCGACAAGCCCATCCGCACCGTGGAGGGCGGCTTTGCCGAAAACTACACCCGCCTTGCCGCCGACCTCAATGTCTGCTCCAAGCGCGGACTGTCCGAGCGGTTTGATTCCACCATCGGCGCGGGCACGGTGCTGATGCCGTTCGGCGGCAAATATCAGCTCACCCCCATCCAGGCGATGGTGCAGAAGATCTCGGTGGAGAAAAAGCACACCGACGACTGCTCACTGATGGCGTGGGGCTACAACCCGTATATCACCGAAAAAAGCCCCTATCACGGGGCATATCTTGCAGTGGTCGAGTCGGTCTCCAAGCTGATCGCCACCGGCGCGTCCTTCAAGGACGTGTATCTCACCTTCCAGGAGTATTTTGAAAAGCCCGGCGCCGACCCCCATCGCTGGGGCAAGCCCTTTGCCGCTCTGCTCGGCGCGTTCAAGGCGCAGATGGAGCTGGGTATCGGCGCGATCGGCGGCAAGGACTCCATGAGCGGCTCGTTTGAAAAGCTCGATGTCCCGCCGACGCTGGTTTCCTTTGCCGTCACCACGGAAAAGGTCGCCGACATCGTCTCTCCGGAGCTGAAAAACCCCGGCGACACCCTGCGGCTGATCTCCCCGGAGTATGACGAAAACGGTCTGCCGGTCGCCAAGAGCCTGATGCGTGTATTCGACACCGTCACGCGGCTGATGCGCACCGGCAAAGCCGTCGCCTGCTACACCCCCGGCTTCGGCGGCATCGCCGAGGCGGCGATGAAGATGGCGTTCGGCAACGGCTACGGCGTGCGGTTTGATGCCGCCGCGGATACGGCGCTTTTGTTCGGCTACCGCTACGGCAGCTTCCTCGTCGAAACGACCGAGGAGGTATCGGTCGGCATCCTGATCGGTACCGTCACCGCCGACGGCAAATTGACCCGTGGCGATGAGGAATTGTCGCTCGATGCGTTGCTGGCGGTCTATGAGGGCAAGCTGGAGGGAGTCTATTCCTGCAATATCCCCGATGAGGATACCCCCACCCCGAGCTTTTCCTATAATGCCACGGCGTACCCGACACCGCTGGTCAAGACCGCCCGTCCGCAGGTGCTCATACCGGCATTCCCCGGCACTAACTGCGAATACGACTCCGCCAAGGCCGTCCGCGACGCGGGCGCCGAGGCAAAGATCGTGGTCATCAACAACCTCTCCGCCGACGGCATCCGCCGCAGTGTGGAGCAGTTTGCGCAGGAGATCCGCGCGTCGCAGATCATTTTCGTGCCCGGCGGCTTCTCCGGCGGCGATGAGCCGGACGGCAGTGGCAAGTTCATCACCGCCTTCTTCCGCAATGCCGCGATCAAGGACGGCGTGACCGATATGCTCGACCGGCGCGACGGATTGATGTGCGGTATCTGCAACGGCTTCCAGGCACTCATCAAGCTGGGGCTGGTGCCATACGGCAAGATCATCGACACCGATGAGAACTGCCCGACGCTGACCTTCAACACCATCGCGCGACACCAGTCGCGGATTGTGCGTACCCGCATCGCCTCCAATAAATCCCCGTGGCTGAGCCTGATGCAGGTCGGGGATGTCGTGAGCGTGCCGATCTCACACGGCGAGGGACGCTTCCTCGCGTCGGATGAGCTCATCCGCACGCTCGCCGCCAACGGGCAGATCGCCACGCAGTATGTCGATTGGCAGAATAAGGCGACCGGCGATGTGCATTACAATCCCAACGGCTCCCGCTTCGCCATCGAGGGCATCACCTCCCCGGATGGCAGGGTGTTCGGTAAGATGGGGCACAGCGAACGCGTCGGCAAGGGGCTGTACCGCAACGTTCCCGGCAACTATGACATCCGGATGTTCGAGGCGGCAGTGAAATATTTCAAGGGTTGACAAAATGCGGCTTTCACGAAACGTGAAAGCCGCATTTTTATATTTTGCGCCCGGTTGACCGTGCAACCGGCTCGCCCCCGTAGGGGGGGAGGGGCTTGCGTTACGCACCTTCTCCTGCCGCCGGTGGCGGAGGGAGGGAGCGCGGGATGGCGTAGCGGTCGAAAGTTGCCGAGCGATAGCGAGAAAAGCAACTTTCGGGCACCGCAAGAGGGCACGCACACCGACGCGGCAATCCACCGGCTGAAACTGCCGATTGGCAGAGTTGTTTCGGATGCGCTGAAACCGCTCCCGTAGGGGAGGGGCTTTCCACTCCCGATTTCATTTGTTCAAACCCTCGACAAAACGGTCAAGACCGTTCCCTACGGCACAGCCCCCCCGCAACACGCAGAAGCCTCCGGCTACGCGGAAACCAAAACCCCTATCATCTAGCGTCTAACATCTAATGTCTAACTTGAGGTGACATACTATGGAAAAACACGAAAAAATCATACGGCTGGCAGAAAGCGCGCTGATGCTGGCGGCGGCGACGATATTAAGCCTTATCAAGCTCATCAACTTACCGTACGGCGGCAGTGTGACGGCGTGCAGTGCTTTGCCGCTGTTGCTGATCGCCTACCGCTACGGCTGGCGCCGGGGGATGCTGGTCGGCACGGCGTTCGGTCTGCTGACTATGATGCTGGACGGGGCTGTGCTGTCCTATTGTCCGACCGCTCTCTCCGCCGCCGCGGTCATTCTGCTGGATTATCTGCTGGCGTTTGCCGCGACCGGGCTCGGCGGGCTTTTCCGCGGCAAGCCGCAGGACAAGGCGCTGGTGCTGGGGGCGCTGGTCGCCGGGCTGACGCGATATGCGTGCCATGTGATCTCCGGCTGTACCGTGTGGGCGGGGCTGTCCATCCCCACCCGCCAGGCGTGGCTGTATTCGCTCGCCTACAATGCGACCTATATGCTCCCGGAATTGCTCGTCACTCTGCTCGGATGCCGTTGCTTTGCGGCATTGGTTGACATCAGCGGCGCACGCCCCCGCCGCGCGAAACGAACGACTGACGCAGGCGGGATTTTTCGCACGGCGGCGGTCGGAGCGGCGGTCGCCGCCGGCATAGCGGATGTGACGCTGATATTTGCGCATTTGCAGGATGCCGCGACCGGTGTTTTCTCTTTTGCGGGCTTGCGGGCGGTGCCGTGGCTGACCGTTGCCGTCATCACCGCCGCCGCCGGGTTGATCGCCGGGGCGTTGCTACTATGGGCAAGACGGCGAAAATGATAGAAAAGGCGGCGATTTCCGACAAACGGGAATCGCCGCCTCATTTTTATATCGGGAGCTTGCCGGTCGCGGGATATTTGCCCGCCAGCACATCCAGTGCGCAGGCAACGCTCCGCTTGCCGGGGAAACCGTATATTTTGCGCGGTACCGGCACGACCGGCTCCAGCGCATACGGATTCCCGCAGTGCACGATCGCCGCGATGTGGGATCCCATCGCCGCCATCAGCGCGCGGGTGCGCTCGGTCAGTCCGTCGGTGCCCTCATAGCACCGCCCCTGCGTATAGGTGACATAAACCACATCCTCGTGCTGTGTTGCAGCATAGCACACCCGCTCCACCTGTGAGAAATGCGGAAACTCGCTGAAAAATATCACATCGGACTGCGGGAAATCCGCCTTGATCTGCGCTTCGATCGCCGCCGGATCCCACCACGCTCCGGCGGATATTTCTCCGACGATCTCGCCCGCGCTGTCGCGGTAGAGGTTTTCGGTTTGCACGGCAAACAGGTGCCGCCCGTTGCGGGATATAGCGTGGGAAAGCCCGTCGGCGGTGACGGCGCAAATGCTGTCGCGGTCGATTTTTTCCACGACAGCGCGGTCGGCAGCGCTCACCGTCCGTTCCGCCGGCTGACGCAGGGTGCGCTCCTGCGCCCTCAGTACCCGCGCGACCGCCTCATTGAGCCGTTCCTCGCTGAAAACGCCCTCGCGATACGCGTCGCACAGATGCCGGTAGGTATCCCGCAACGGGATACGCATATTCGGCAACAGCAGATCGTTGCCCGCCGCGACCGCCAGCCCCAGCGTGCCGCGATCGCCGAACTGCTGAATGATCCCCACCATCGCCAGCGAATCGGTGATGACCAGCCCGTCAAAGCCCGCCTCGCGAATGATGTCGATGCAGGGCTTGGACAGCGACGCGGGGTGATCGGGGTCGATGGCGGTGCAACGGGTGTGACCGACCATAATGCCGGTCATATCCTCGCCGAGTGCCGCTATCATTTCAAGATACGGCTTCAGGTTGCCGGCAAGCAGCTCCTCTTTCGTTTTGCGGCACAGCGCCTCGGTCATATGGCTGTCCGCCGGGTTGTCGTCGCCGGAGGGATAGTGCTTTGCTGACCCGATGATACCACATTCCGCAAAGGCGCGCATATACGCCGTCGCCAGTCGTCCGATCTTCTGCGGGTCGGCGTTCATACAGCGGGTGATGACATTCGGGCGGTCAAGGTCTGCCGCGTCCACGACGGGGCTCCAGATCATATTAAAGCCCGCCGCCTTTGCCTGGATGGCGGTGGCTTTGGCGAAGCAATATACCGTCTCGGGGTCGTCGATCGCGCCGAGCGCCATATTACCGGCGATCAGCAGATCGCCGAACGGATAGCCTGCCTCCATATCCGCCGCGACAAACAGCGGATAGTCCGCCGCCGCGATGATCGGTGCCGCCATCCGCTCAAATCCGCCCGCCCAGACCGGGCCCTGCACGCCGCCGAGCGCGTGATTTTTCGCCAGCTCCACGGCGAACGGCACATCGTCCGGGAACTGAAATCCTCGGGCGATCAGCAGTTGTCCGAGCTTTTGCTCGACGGTCAGGTCTTTCAATCGTAAGGCTTTCATACGCACACCTCGTTTCGTTGTCGTCATTATGGCATACCCACCGCGCAAAAGCAAGCCGTTTTTCGCACAACATCCGTCCTTTTTTGTCTTTTTTCGTATCTCCATTTTATCATTGACATTTTACGGAAAGCATTATATAATGATAAACTGTATAGTGGTCGAAAGCCACAAATAAGGAGGTCAAGCACATATGAAGCGTACACCGAAAGCCGTATTCTTCATTGTGGCGATCCTGATCCTCGTATTCAGCTACACCGCCGTTTTCGGCGTGTATACCGTATACGGAGATCGCACCGATGCCGTCGTCCGCAGCGTAACCGATATTCGCTGGGGCATCGACATCCGCGGCGGCGTGGACGTCACATTCGGCCCTGCCGATGAGGATGCGCAAGTCACATCGCAAAATCTGGACGGTGTCAAGTCCATCATTGAACAGCGTCTGGTCAGCAAGAACATCACCGACTACGAGGCATACAGCGATATTGCCAACCGCCAGGTGATCGTTCGGTTCCCGTGGGCGAGCACCGAGGAAACGCCCGAGGAAGCCGTCGCCGAGATCGGTCAAACCGCCATGCTGGAGTTCCACTACGGCAGTGAGACCGATGACAACGGCAAGCCGACCGGCGAGCTGGTGCTGAACGGCAACGATGTCGAATCCGCCGAGGCGCAGTATATCCGCGTTGACGAGACCAGCACCGAATACCAATATGTCGTTGCGCTCAAGCTCAAGGAGTCCGGCAGACAAGCCTTTGCCAAGGCGACCGCGACCCAGCTCGCCAACAACGGCACCATTTCCATCTGGCTGGATAATCAGAAGATCTCCGACCCGACGGTCAAAGACGAGGTCAACAACGGCGAGGCCATCATCTCCGGCAGCTTCGAGACCTACGAGGATGCCAAGGAGCTTGCCGACCTCATCTCCGCCGGCTCTCTGCCGTTCGAGATCGAGGTCAAGAGCCTCGGCTCCATTTCCGCGACGATGGGCAGCAACGCGCTCAAGTCTATGGCGATCGCCGGTGTGATCGCGATGGCGCTGGTGGTGATCATTATGATCCTGCTGTACCGTCTGCCCGGCTTTGTGGCGTCCATCGCGCTGATTGGTCAGATGGCGGGCTCCATCGCCGCGATCACCGGATATTTTGCGGTGTTCAACAGCTTTACGATGACCCTGCCCGGTATCGCCGGCTTGATCCTGTCTATCGGTATCGGTGTGGACTGTAACGTCATCACCGCCGAGGCGGTGCGCGAGGAGCTTCGCGCCGGCAAAACGCTGGACGGTGCCATCCGCGCCGGCTCCAAGAACTCGTTCTGGGCGATCTTCGACGGCAATATCACCGTCTTGATCGTTGCGGTCGTGCTGATGGGTGTGTTCGGCTCGTCCAACAGTCTCGTCGGCTTCCTATTCAAGTGGTTGCCGGTTTCCACCACCGGCTCGGTGTATTCGTTCGGTTACACCCTGCTGATCGGTGTTATTATGAACTTCATTATGGGCATTTGGGCATCCCGCCTGATGCTGCGGTCGGTCTCCCGCCTGAAGATCTTCCGCAATCCGTGGCTGTATGGAGGTGATCGTCGTGCGTGAGAAGTTTGATTTTGTCGGTCACTTAAAAATATTCCTTTGCATCTCGCTGGCGATCATGCTGGTCGGCGTTGTGATGAATGTCATCTTCGGCACCAGTATGGATGTTTCGTTCAAGGGCGGTACGCTGATCCGCTACAGCTACGAGACTGCGCCGGATAAGGCGGCTTTCGAAAAGACCGCCAAGGAGGCGCTGGGCGACGACGCGACGGTGGCGTTTGATAATGTCAACAGCACCGATGTCGTGACCATCACCCTGCCGGGTGAGATCAAGATGGAGCAGCAGGATAAGCTCACCGAGGCGATCGAGAAGAATTACGCGGACAATAAGCTTGTGAGCTTCAGCTCCAACACGCTGACCGCGACGATGGGCACCAAGTTCTTCCTGCGCTGTCTGCTGGCGGTCGCGTTTGCGGCAGTGCTACTGCTGTGCTATGTCGGCGTGCGTTTCCGCAAGATCGGCGGCGTATCCGCCGGCGTGGCGGCGTTGCTCGCCCTGCTTCACGACCTGCTGATCGTGTATTTCACCTTCGTGATCTTCCGCATCGAGCTGAACGATAATTTCGTGGCAGTCATGCTGACCATCCTCGGTTACTCGCTCAACGATACGATCGTTATTTTCGACCGTATCCGCACCAACCGGCGTAAGATGACCGGCTCGCTCGAAGAGGTGGTCAACGCCTCCCTGCACCAGACCAAGCGCCGCACCATCGTGACCAGTATCACCACCGGCGTGGCGATTTTGGCGGTGCTGGGCGTCGCGGTGTTTATGCACGTCGATTCGATCATCAGCTTCGCCCTGCCGATGCTGTTCGGTACGATTTCCGGCTGTTATTCCTCGCTCGTTTTGAGCGCACCGATCTGGGTACGCTGGATGAAGCGCAAGGAAGCGAAAAAATCCAAGGCAAAAGCCTGATAAAGCCAAATCAAAAAATCCACCCGTCACTGCGAGCATAGCGAGCATCATCACTTGCCCGTGGGGCAATCATCATTTTCCCCCTTTCTTCAAAAAAATCAACTGAAAAGAAGAAACAGGCTGATTTGATTCAGCCTGTTTCTTTTTGACTAAGTGCGTACTTACTTGCCACGCTGGGTGGAGGTCATCTCATAAAACTCCTGACGGGTGGATTTTATATGCGAAAGCCGGCAGGTCGCCGAGTTGTATCCACTATCTCGTTTCACTGCGGGGAGGGAAGCCGTATTTGCGCTTATATGCGCGGCAGAAATAGCTGGCATCGTTAAAGCCGCTGATGCCGCAGACCTCCGAAACGGAATATTCCCCCGAGGTCAGCAGGGAGCGCGCGTAGGACAGCCGCAGATGATTGACATACGCGGTCGGTGACATCTGAAAGGCGGTATGAAAAATGCGGCGCAGATACACCTCGCTGACCCCGCAGTGCGCCGCCAAAAGCGGCACCGAGATCGTCTCGGTGGTATAGCGGCTCAAAATATACGCCTTCGCCACCGCCAAAACGGCATCCTGTCTCCCGGAGAGATAGTTTTGCCCGGACTGCGCCTGCTTGATACAGCAGGCGATCTCATACAGCTCCTTACAGCACTGTTCCCGGTAGTCATACTGTTGCAGGCGAAAGGCGCGCTCGGCGTTTTGAAAGCTCGGCAACACCTTTTCCGGGCGCAGGGGGAGCTTGAACGGTGCCGCCGCGCCGGGCGCATCCAGCAGAAAGTTGATGGCGTAGCACCCGTTGTCGGTGACCGTTTCCACCGTATAATCCGAAAACCGCGGCAGGTAGATCAGCTCATTTTCGTTTACGGGGATGGTGGTGCCATCTCCGAAACGGTAGTATTTGGTGCCGCCGATGTTGTAGGCAAAGCCGTGCGACGGTCGGTTGCGATGCACGGGAGTGCCCGTCCCCGGCGCGACAAAGCACGCCAGCACGATGTCGGTTACGAAAAAGTCATTATCAAACAGCCGTTCTTTCATACACATCACCGTATTTATTATAATAATTTGTTTCGAATAAGTCAAGTATTGCGGTTTTGTTATAGCATTTCCCCCGGCGGTTTGATAGGATGAAGCAAAGGGGGCATCGCTATGTTCAAAACGCTGTATGACGATATGCCGTATATTGTAAATAAATACCACCGCACCGATGAGCCGTTTAACCCGTATAACCGTTTTGCATATCACGGATACGAATACGATCCCGCGACCGGCTTCGATGACACGCAAATGGACGAGGGCTTGTCCCGGCTGAACGAAACGGTGAAGACGCTTCCTCACCCGGTGGCAAAGGCGACGCTGTTTGCGTATGTGCTGGATCACGCCCGCATCGACGTGAACGAACGGGACTGGTTCGTCGGATTTTACAACTGGGGCAGAGTGCTGGCAGAATACACGGTCTATCCGTGGGATCGGGAAGTGTTCCGGGGACTGCCGGGTGTTCGGGAACGGATGAAGGAACTGGATGAGACCGGCGCCATTGCCATCTGGCCCGATTTTGACCATGTGATCCCCAACTGGGACTCCCTGCTGACGCTGGGATTCCCCGGCTTGCTTACGCGGGTGGAGCAATATCACCAAATCCATCGGGATAAAGGCATCTCTCCCGAGGCGGAGGCGTTTTTTGAGGGGATCGAAATATCCTACCGGGCGATCCTGCGCCTGCTCGACCGCTATTATCAACTGGCATCCGCAAAACAGCACGCCAAAGCGCACCAACAGGCAGAATGTCTGCGCCATCTGCGGGACGGCGCGCCGACGACGCTGTATGAGGCGTTGCAGGCGATGTATCTGTTTTTTATCCTCTGTGAGTGTGTCGACCACTATCAGACACGCAGTCTGGGCAACGGGATCGACAGCACCCTCCTGCCGTTCTATGAGAGCGACATCCGTCGTGGCGCGTCCGCCGATGAGGAAAACGAGCGGCTGGCGTATTTCTTTATGCAGTTTTCCGCCATCGGCAACTATTGGGGACATCCGATGTATCTGGGCGGCACAAATGCCGACGGTAGTACGAAGATCAACCGCGTATCGTATGCGGTGCTGGATATTTATGAAGAATTGCGGATCTACAACCCGAAGGTGCAAATTAAAGTGGCGGAAAACACGCCAAAGGATTTTTTGTATCGCGTGTACGAGCTGATCCGAGGCGGGGTCTCCTCCTTTGTGTTCTGCTGTGAGCCGGGGCATCGGCGGGCGCTGATGGGATACGGCGCAACGGCAGAGGAAGCCCGCAATTTTGAACTCAGCGGCTGCTATGAAACGCGGGTGCGCGGAGACGAATCCAGCGCCGCCGCGGGATATGTCAATACGGCAAAGGCGATCGAACTGGTCTTTCAAAACGGAAAGGACTTGAGGACGGGAAAACAGATCGGTGTCAGGACGGGGAACATAGCCTCATTGAAAACCTTCGAGGATTTCTATTTTGCCTTTATCACCCAGTGGAGCGGGCTGATCGAAGAAAACATCCGAATCGCCGATGCATTCGAGGAGAAACTGGATGTCATCAATCCGTCCAATGTGTATTCCGCCACCATCGAGCGGGCGTTGGAACGGGGAGTGGACGGCTATGCGTACGGGGTGAAGTTCTGCAATTCCAGCATTCTCAACTGCGGCTTCGCCAGTGCGGTGGATTCGCTGATGGCGGTGAAAAAGATGTGCTACGACACCCACACCGTTTCCCTCTCGGAAATGAAGCAGGCTCTCGATGCCGACTGGGTCGGCTATGAAGAACTGCGGGCAAAAGCACGGAATCTGCCGCATAAATACGGCAACGGTGATCCGGAGACCGATCGGTTTGCCGCCGCCCTGTCGGAATATTTCTGTCACAAGGTAAACAACCGCCCGAATGCACGGGGCGGGGTATATAAAGCCGTTATGCATTCGGCGATGCAATTTGTGTGGCAGGGAGAAAAAACGGCGGCACTGCCGGACGGCAGAAAAGCCGGCGAGGAGCTGTCCAAAAACGGTTCTCCTGTCAGCGGTATGGACAAAAACGGCGTGACGGCGCTGATCCTGTCGGCGTGTGGTCTGTTCCCCCATCGGTATCACGAATCGTTCTGCCTCGATATCATGCTCCATCCATCCGCCGTTGCGGAAGAAGACGGGTTGGTGGCGATGGATGCTCTGCTGATGACCTATCTCAAAAACGACGGAATGAGCTTGCAATTCAACGTCTTCAATGCCAAAATGCTCCGGGACGCGCAACAGCACCCCGAAAAATACAAAAATCTGCAAGTCAGGGTATGCGGCTGGAATGTGCTGTGGAACAACCTGTCAAAGGCGGAGCAGGACGCCTATATTTGCAGAGCGGAAAATATCCGAGCTTGATGCCAAAGGCTACGGCGGGAGGAGCAAGAACGATGAAAGGGATCATATTTGATATTAAGCGTTTTGCCGTGCACGACGGCGACGGCATAAGAACAACGGTGTTTTTCAAGGGCTGTCCGCTCGACTGCGTGTGGTGCCATAACCCGGAGGGCATCGGCTTTTCGCCGCAACTCGCATATTACGAAAATAAATGTATGCACTGCGGGGAATGTGTCGGGGCTTGTCCCAACGCGGCGCATACGGTGCGGGACGGACGGCATTCCCTTGACCGGCGGTCGTGTGCCGCTTGCGGCAAATGCGCGGACAGGTGTCTCGGCAATGCGCTGACGCTGTACGGCAAAAGCGTGACGGTAGAGGACTTGTTGCCACAGTTGACCGAGGATCGGATGTTTTATGAGACGAGCGGCGGCGGGGTCACGCTGTCGGGCGGAGAATGCCTGATGCAGGCGGAGTTTTGCGCCGCGTTGCTGAAAGCACTGAAAAAAGAGGGACTTCACACCGCGGTGGACACCTGCGGCCATGTCCCGCGGGAGGCGATCGACCGGGTGTTGCCGTACACCGATCGGTTTTTGTACGACATCAAGGCGATCGACCCGGAGGTGCATCGCCGCTGTACCGGGGTGACGAACGAGCGGATCTTGGATAATCTGCGGTATCTCGATGCCGTCGGCGCGGCGGTCGAGGTGCGTGTCCCGTTTGTGCCGGGCTACAATGCGGATGAGATCGAGGCGATCGGCGCGTTTTTGCGTTCACTGCGGCATCCCGTGCGGGCGCGGATACTGCCGTATCACAATTACGCGGGGTCGAAATATGCCGCGCTCGGCAGAGAAAACACCCTGCCGGAGCG